>NZ_JBFLAB010000074.1:0-13061 GCF_040742695.1 Microbulbifer discodermiae
TTCTCGAGGAACAGTTCGCGCCGTGTTTTGCGTTTCTTGATAGTGTATTCGGCTTCGGCGAAGGTCAGTTGGCTCATGATTGAATCTGTGTATGTTGGAAATGGGGTAAATTATGCCAGACTGGAGCAGTTTTTCAGAGGTTCCATTAGCAGTTTAGCCAGTGCCCGGCTCGCCCTGCCAATGTACAATAGTGCCTACAGTTTTGGTTCGGCAGGCAGGACATGAAGGATCGCAAGACCACCCACTTCGGCTACCAAGAGGTTCCGGTGGAGGAAAAGGCCGGTCGCGTGGCGGAAGTGTTTCACTCCGTCGCGGCGCGTTACGACATGATGAACGATTTGATGTCCGGGGGTATCCACCGGCTGTGGAAGCGTTTTACGATCGAGCTGTCCGGCGCCCGCCCGGGGCAGACGATTCTCGATATCGCTGGCGGCACCGGGGATCTGACTGCGCGCTTTGCCCGCATCGTCGGCCCCGAGGGCCAGGTGGTGCTGGCGGACATCAACGAGTCCATGCTCCGGGTCGGCCGCGACCGACTGCTGGACCGGGGTATTGCCGGCAATGTGGTGCCGGTGCAGGCAGATGCCCAGTATCTGCCCTTTGCGGACGACACCTTCGACTGTATCACCATCGCCTTCGGCCTGCGCAACGTCACCGACAAGGATCTGGCGCTGAGTTCCATGTTACGGGTGCTCAAGCCCGGTGGGCGCCTGCTGGTACTGGAGTTTTCCAAGCCTGAGTCCAAACTGCTGGAAAAGATCTACGATCAATATTCCTTCCGCGTGCTGCCCTTCATGGGCAAGCTGGTGACCAACGATGCCGACAGCTATCGCTACCTGGCGGAGAGCATCCGCATGCACCCGGACCAGGAAACCCTCAAACAGATGTTGAGTGACGCCGGTTTCGTGGATTGCGAGTACCACAACATGACCGGCGGCATTGTCGCACTCCACAAGGGCATCAAACCCTGACTAACCGGGACTGAAGGAAAGCACTTGGACCCCACATTCCGCACCGGCTTTGCCGCCGCGCTGGAAAGCGTTGTCAACGGGGCACTGGCATGCGATCCAGCGACCCGCGCACGCCTGGCCCAACTGGACGGCCGCGCCCTGGCCCTGGATTTCACTGCACCGCGCCTGTCGCTGTATCTGTGGATCGAGGGCGACCGGGTAGGGGTGGGCCAGCAGTGGGACGGGGAGGTGTCCACGCGCCTGACCGGCTCCGCCATCGCCATGTTGCGCCTGCTCTGCGATCCCGGCGCCACTCCCGCCAAACTGGACGTGAGCGTTAGCGGCTCCAGCGCGCTGCTGGCGGAGCTGCAGTCGATTCTGCGGGATCTGGACCTGGATTGGGAGGCGCCGCTGGCCCGGCTGGTGGGCGACCTGCCAGCGCATACGGCCGGCAAGGCACTGCGCTCCGCCTGCGGCTGGTTGCGGGACAATTTGCGCGCGGCGCCATCCGCCGCTGCCGAAGCGCTGAGTGAGGAGTGGCACCTGACACCGCCGTTGGCACAATTCGAAGCCTTTGCTGCGGACATCGCTGAGCTGTCGTTGGATAGCGACCGCCTCGACGCCCGCCTGCAACTGCTGCGGGATAAATTTTCCAGGCAAGAGGCACACTGAAGGTGCCGGTCACTCGCAGCTTCACCATAGCGCGGGTTTTCCTGCGCTACCGACTGGACCAGCTGTTGCCGAAATCCAGGCGGCCCCTGTGGCTGAGTATCGCCTGGTCACCATTGAGACTGCTGCCACAACCGCGCATGGCGCGGGGCGAGCGCCTGCGCCGCGCCCTGGAGGAACTGGGGCCGATTTTCGTCAAATTCGGCCAGCTATTGTCCACTCGCCCGGATCTGTTGCCCGCGGATGTAGTCGCAGAACTGGACCACCTGCAGGACAATGTGCCGCCCTTTCCCGCCGACCAGTGCATCGCCCGCGTCGAGGCTGCATTGGGGAACAGTGTCGACAACCTGTTTGCGGAATTCGAGCGCACACCCCTGGCGTCCGCCTCGGTGGCCCAGGTTCACGGGGCACAGCTGTTCAGCGGCGAATCGGTGGTGGTCAAGGTGCTGCGCCCGGGCATCGAGGGTGTCATAGAGCAGGACCTGCACCTGCTGCAGTGGATAGCCCGCTGGATAGAGCGCTTTGTGCCCGACGGCCGCCGACTGCGGCCGCTGGAGGTGGTGGTGGACTACCGACACACCATCCAGGGAGAGCTGGACCTGGTGCGCGAGGCCGCCAACGCCACGCAACTCAAACGCAACTTCTCCAATTCACCCCTGCTGTATGTCCCGGAAGTGTACTGGGATTACACCCGCTCCAATGTGCTGGTGCTGGAGCGCATCCACGGTATCCCGGTAACGGATCTGCCGCAATTGCGGGCCCAGGACACCAATATGCCGCTGCTTGCCCAGCGCGGCGTGGAAATTTTTTTCAAGCAGGTGTTCGAGCACAATTTCTTTCACGCCGACATGCATCCGGGCAATATCTTCGTGTCCCGCGACCACCCCCAGCGCCCGCAGTATATCGCCATCGACACGGCCATCGTCGGCAGCCTGTCGCGGGAGGACCAGTACTATCTGGCCCGCAATCTGCTGGCCATGTTCCGCCGCGATTACCGCATGGTGGCAGAGCTGCATGTGCAGAGTGGCTGGGTGCGCGCCGATACCCCCATCAGCACCTTCGAGGCGGCCATCCGCGCAGTGTGCGAACCCGTATTCGAGAAGCCCCTGGGGGAAATCTCCTTTGCCCGGGTGCTTATCAGCCTGTTCCAGACAGCGCGCCGCTTCGATATGGCAGTGCAACCACAACTGGTACTACTTCAAAAAACCCTGCTCAACATAGAGGGACTCGGCCGACAGCTTTATCCACAACTGGACCTGTGGCAGACTGCCCATCCATTTCTCGAACGCTGGATGCGCGAGCGTATCCATCCGCGCACCCTTCTGGGGGAAATCCAGCGCTACGGTCCCGAGTGGCTGGAGAAATTCCCCCAGCTACCGCAAATGGTGTATGCGGCACTGGACCAATCGCGGGAGATAGCACCACAATTGCATAACATTCAGCAGCAGTTGGCGCGCGGCCAACAGTGCGGACGCCGCCAGTATCTACGCCGTGGGGCGGGAGTACTGCTAGCCATAGGTGCCCTGGCGTTGGCATCGCCACAGTGGCTAGCACAGCTGCCCCCGGCCGGTTGGGTGATGGGGCTTGCCGCTCTGGTATTGCTGCTGTGGCCCTAGGGCCTGCCCCGGTAGCCCGGTCAGGCTGCGCTATTATGCCGAGTTATAGAGTGGGAATTCGGAAACAGACTGTGACACAAGTCAGTGCCAATACCGACCTGATCGCCCAGGTGAGCTGGGACGCGGACGGCCTTGTACCGGCCATCGCCCAGGAGTTTCAATCCGGTCGCGTGCTGATGATGGCGTGGATGAACCGGGAATCACTGCAGCTGACCATCGACGAGGGGCAGGCCGTATACTGGTCGCGCTCGCGGGGCAAACTGTGGCGCAAGGGTGAATCCTCCGGCCATGTGCAACGACTGCGCGAACTGCGGTTGGATTGTGACGGCGACACCCTGTTACTCCTGGTGGAGCAGCTAGGTGGCATTGCCTGCCATACCGGACGCGCCAGCTGCTTCTATCGGGTGCTACAGGATGACGGCTGGCAGCCTGTACTGCCGATAATTAAAGATCCAGAACAAATCTATGAATGATCTGTTGCGGGAACTTGACCGGGTATTGCGCCTCCGCAAGCTCGACGCCGATGCGGACTCCTCCTATGTGGCGAGCCTACACAAAAAAGGCCTGAACAAGATTCTGGAAAAAGTGGGCGAAGAAGCTACTGAAGTCATCCTCGCCGCGAAAGATGCCGAACGCAGCGGCGACCGACAGGCTGTGATCGCCGAGACCGCAGATCTCTGGTTCCATTCGCTGGTGATGCTGTCCCACTTGAACGCTTGCTCCGACGACGTTGTACAAGAATTGGGACGCCGTTTCGGCCTGTCCGGACTGGAGGAAAAGGCATCCCGCAGCGGTGACTGACCGCGTGGGCAAACTTTTAGAGAACCGGTGCGACGGATGTCGCTCCACAGCAATAAACGGGAGAAAAACATGGGTTTTGGCGGCATTAGCATTTGGCAGCTGTTGATTATTCTGGTGATTGTGTTGCTGCTGTTTGGTACCAAGCGGCTGAAGAATCTCGGTGGCGACCTGGGCGGGGCGATCAAGGGCTTCCGCAAAGCGATGAAAGATGAGGAGCGCGAGACCAAACCCGAGAATCAGGAGCGCATCGCCCACGAGGAGAGCGACAAGCCACAGCAAGAAGACCCAACGACCGAACGACAGAAGCAGTCCCAGGACAAATAGTGCGGGTGCTGCGCGGTGTTTGATATCGGCTTTTTTGAGCTTTTGCTGGTGGCAGTGGTGGGCCTATTGGTGATAGGGCCGGAACGCCTCCCGGACGTGGTGCGCACCAGTACCCGCTGGTGGTCCGGCATTCGGCGGTCCCTGTCCCAGGCCCGTGAGGAATTGGAACGCGAAATCGGCGCGGACGAGATTCGCCGCGAACTGCACAACGAGCGCATTATGCGCGAGTTGGAGGAGAGCCGCCGCGAAATGGAGCAGACCCTGAGCGGAACAGAAAGCCCCGCCAGCGAGTCTCACGATCCGAGTACCGAAGCCGAAGAATACATGCCGGAACAGGACGAAGCGGGCGAAGAGCTGGTAGACCCGGAATACCCGGAGCACTGGCACGACCACGGTGATCCGGACCTCAAAGAGGATCCATCGGGTCAACAGCAAGCACCGGCACAAAAGAAAGAAAGCCCCCAATGAGTGAGCAGACTTCCCAACCGTTTATCGAGCACCTGGTAGAGTTGCGCGACCGGCTGCTCAAAACACTGCTGTTGGTAGTAGTCATCTTCCTGTGCATGGTGCCCTTTGCCGCGGAGATTTACGACTTCGTCGCCGAACCACTGCAGGCGCGACTGGTGGGCGACGCCGGTATGATCGCCACCGAAGTAACGTCCCCATTTTTTACGCCGTTTAAGACCAGTTTCGTGCTGGCATTTTTTATCGCCATCCCTTTCGTCCTCTATCAAGCCTGGGCCTTCATCGCGCCGGGCCTGTACCAGAATGAGCGGCGGCTGGCGATTCCCATCCTCGTTTCCAGCGTATTGCTGTTTTATGCGGGCATGGCGTTTGCCTACTATGTTGTCTTCCCGTTGTTGTTCGAGTTCTTTGTCAGTTCGGCTCACGCCGACATCAAGGTCCTGCCGGATATCAGCCGCTATCTGGACCTGGTGCTGAAACTGTTTTTTGCCTTTGGCTTTGCATTTGAAATCCCGATTGCCACGGTGCTGCTGATCGGGAGTGGCGCGGTAGATGCCGGGACTCTGGCACAGAAGCGCCCCTATGTGATCGTGGGTTGTTTTCTGATTGGCATGTTGCTGACGCCCCCGGACGTTATTTCCCAGTCGCTACTGGCCCTGCCCATGTGGCTTTTGTTCGAGGTGGGGATTCTGTTCGGGCGCTGGTTTAAATTTTCCGGCAACAACGAGCATGCCTAGCCGGGGATGGCGGCAGATAGTGATGGCTATGGTGCTGTGGGGCGCAGCCATCCCAGCTCCCACAGCGCTGGCGGGCACGCAGTGCGTCATTCTCCTGCACGGACTCACCAAGGACTCCAGCAGCCTGGAACCCCTGCAACAACGCCTCATCGCTTCCGGCTACTATGTGGCCAATATGGATTACCCATCGCGGGAAAAACCCATCCAGGAGCTGGCCTCGTTGGCGGTAGAGGCCGGGCTCAACCGGTGCGCCCGGGCACAGGCGCAACCGGTCAACTTCGTTACCCACTCCATGGGCGGTTTGCTGGTGCGGTACTTCTACGAGCATCAGCAGATACCGGCACCCCATCGCGTTGTGATGCTGGCACCCCCCAATCAGGGCAGCCGTATCGGCGACTGGCTGGACCATATTCCCTGGATCAAGCAGGTCAACGGGCCCGCTGGGCGTCAGATGGGAACAGGAAAGACCAGTGTCCCCCTGCAGTTGAGCCCGGTAAGCTTTGACCTGGGTATTATCGCCGGCAACCGCTCCCGCAATCCCATCGCTTCAGCCATTCTGCGCGGTGCCGACGACGGGCGCATCACTGTCGAAAGCGCCAAGGTAAAAGGCATGTGCGCTTTTATGACTCTGCCGCTGAGTCACGGCAATATCATGGCAAATGACACCGCTATGGAGGAAGTGCTGCGATTCCTGCGCTACGGCTACTTCACCGGTGAGAGCGCGCTGCTGCTCGACTGCCCGGCGCGCCACCACTGAAGCTGGTTATTCAGTGGAGCTTTGCTCCATGTTGCGCAGCACCAGGCGAATAAAAAACGCCGCCATCAGACATACGAAGCCAATAATGCCCAGGCTCAGGAGGCCGGAAAAGCTGGTAAATAAATCGATCAGCGCGGTCATTTATGGTTCCTCCATAGGCGCGAATCCTGGCGGTTGGTTTAGCAGGTGTGGTTTTCAACAGCCTGTTGTGCCGAACAGGGATGTTCGGGGCGCGAACCAAGCGTGTGACTGCCTGGTTTGCCGTGGAGGGTTTGCGGACACACCGCAAACCCGGGTTGAGGAAAGCCAGGCAAGGCTTTTTCAACAACCTGTCAGGTTCCCAGTTTATGGCCCGGTCCGGCCAGGGGGTTGACCCAGATCAAGCGCCCGCTGGAAACCGGCTGCTGAGAAAACTGTCAGTGGGTTCTGCCGTCAGAGAAATGCGGCTATGCTGAAAAAGCCCAGTGCCCCCAGGGCGAGCGCAAACAGCTCCTTTTCCCGTCGCCAATGGGGCGCCAGCAACAAGAGCGCCAGCGGCGGTAAGAAGATCGCGAGCCAGCCCTGCAGCAGGCTTTGGTGAAAACTGGTGCGCAGGAGACGCAGCCAACCGATAGCGGTAAAAATCAGTGCGAAGATAGTCAGTACTGCGGCGACCGGTGACAGCCCCGCGGCACCCGTTACCGGCTCCATGGCGGCTTCTCCCCAGAGCGGTGGTAGTGATTGAAAATTCAAAGGTCGGCATCCACAGTGTATAACAGCCAGCCATGCCCCAGGCTTTTGCCCTGGCCTCTGACCGGCAGGTTGATCGTCATAGCCCTGGTTTCAATTCTCACTCAGGGTTGCGAGACGGCGGGCTATTACTCCCAAGCAGTGGCTGGCCAGTTGCGTATCCTCGCCGCCCGGGAGCCCATCGACCGGGTACTGGCTGCACCGGACACAGATCCACAGCTGCAGCGACAATTGCGGCTGGTAAAGTCCATCCGCACCTATGCCCGCGACCAGCTTCACCTGCCCGTGGGCCGGTCCTATGCCACCTATGTGCAGCTGGATCGCGCCTACCCCATCTGGAACGTGCTGGCAGCACCGGAGTTTTCCCTCAAGGCCAGGCAGTGGTGCTACCCCATCGCCGGTTGCGCCAGTTACCGCGGCTATTTCCACCGGGACGACGCCCTGAAAAAGGCCCGCCAGCTGACCGAAGAGGACTACGACGTCTACCTGGGTCCGGTACCCGCCTACAGCACCCTGGGCTGGTTCAACGACCCGGTGTTGTCGAGTTTCATCACCTGGCCGGCGGACCGGCTGGCGAGATTGCTGTTTCACGAACTGGCCCACCGGCGTGTGTACATCTCTGGTGACACGCGTTTCAACGAAAGCTTTGCCACTGCCGTGGCGGAACTGGCGCTGCCGGACTGGCGCCGGCAGCGGGGGCTGCCCGGTCCCGCTAGCGTTGGAGAAGCCGAGCGACGGCAGCTCAACCAACTCCTGCTACAGGCGCGCAAGCAGTTGCAACTTCTGTACGGCAGAGATATGGGTGACGACTCCAAACGCCGGCAAAAAGCCAACATGCTGGCCCGTCTGCGCCAGTGCTATCGCCAAATGAGCGCCAGCTGGCCCAATCCGGCGCGCTACCAGACCTATATCGACAAGACCAACAACGCCACCCTGGCACTGGTGGAGGAATATCGCTCCCTGGTGCCGGCGTTTCGCCAGCTGTATCTGCAATCCGGGGGCTGGGAGGACTTCTATCAGGCAGTCGAAAGGCTGGGCGAGGAGAATAAAAAAACCCGCGATGCGCGCCTGCAGGCGCTGGGAGCCACCTATCAGCTCTCCAACAGGAAGGTCACTGGGCCGTCGTTCAGCAGCGACACCTGCATGTCAGCGGCGAATACGCCGCTGGCCACCGGTGCGAATTGAGCCCGCGCGCGGTCGATGAAATACTCGTAGAGCGTCCGCGCCTGTTCGGGATCGGCGCCGCGACTGAAACTGGGGCGCAGGCCCCGGTCAGTATCTGCCACCAGGGTAAACTGACTCACCACCAGCAGGCCGCCACCCGCCTGCTGCAGGTTGAGGTTCATGCGGCCATTGTCGTCGCCGAACACCCGGTAGCAGAGTACCTTCCGCAGCAGCCGATCCGCGCTCTCGCGGTTGTCCTTCGCCTCCACCCCCAGGAGCAACAAGAGCCCCCGGTCGATAGTGCCCACCGCCTCGCCATGCACTTCCACCCGCGCGTGCCGAACCCTTTGTATCAATCCCCTCAACGCAAATTTCCCCGTTAGCCATCGCACGCACTCTGGATCAGGCGGCGCAAATCCCCTAGATTAGCCAACTGTCCAAAGAGAAGAAACCGGAACCAATGGTATGAAAAAATCAATAGTCGCACTGGCCGCCGGCACACTGATGTGCGGTGTGGCGCTTGCCACCGAGGAATACCCCGACACTGCAACAGTCGCGCAACAGGACGACTATTTTGGCACCCGGGTGGCGGACCCCTATCGCTGGCTCGAACAACAGGATTCGAAACAGGTAAAGGACTGGGTGGGGGCCCAAAATGCGCTTTCACTGCCCACCCTCAAAGCACTGCCCAACTGGGAGAAAATCAACCGGCGCCTCACCGACCTATGGCAGTACGAACGCTACGGGGTACCCTACAAAAAAGCCGGTAAAGTCTTCTACCAGTACAACGATGGCAGCTGGGATCAGAATGTCTTCTATCGTACCGAGGACCTGGGGCGGGATGAAGCCCGTGTGGTACTGGACCCACGTCAACTCAGCGAAGACGGCACCATCGCGGCCAAACGCTACGCGGTGAGTCCCGAGGGGCGCTATCTGGCCTACGGTACCTCAGACGGCGGTACCGACTGGACCGACTACCATGTGCGCGACCTCAATACCGGCAAGGACCTCAAGGATCTACTCACCGGCATCAAGTTCAGCGGTGTCAGTTGGGCCGAGGAAGAGACCGGTTTCTATTACAGTCGCTATCCTTTCAATGACGACGGCAGCGCCGACGATAGCCAGCAGGTCGCCATTTATTTCCACAAGCTGGGACAGCCCCAGGACAGTGACACACTGGTCTACGAGATCACGGACCACCCAACCCGCAACCCCGGCGCCGAGTTGAGTCACGATGGCAACTACCTGGTGCTGACCATTTTCGACGGCTACGAAAGCAACGGTGTCTACTATCGCGATCTGCGCCAAAAAGAGGCGCAAGTCGTTCGCCTACTGGATGACTGGGATGGCCTTTATCATTACCTGGGCAACACCGGCAAGACTTTTTACTTTGAAACCAACGTCGACGCGCCCAATGGCCGCATAGTGGCCATTGATCTCGACAAGCCGGAAAAAGCCAATTGGAAAGAGCTGGTCAAGGAACAGCAAAATGCCCTGCAGGGTGCCAGCCTGATTGGTGAGCGACTGGTATTGCACTACCTGGAGGATGCCAGGTCCAAAGTACTGGTGACCGACCTCGACGGCAAACAGCAGTACGAACTGGAGCTGCCCGGCGTGGGCACTGTAACCGGTTTCTACGGCGAGCCGGACGATGCGGAAACCTACTACGCCTTCAGCAACTTCCTGACGCCGCCCGCCATCTATCAACTGGATGTGCTAAGCGGAAAAAGCAAAAAAGTGAAGGCACCGGACTACCCGACGGATTTCGCCGACTTCACTGTGGACCAGCACTTCTTCACCAGCAAAGACGGTACCCAGATACCCATGTTTCTGGTGCACCGCAAGGGCATGAAGCGCGATGGCAGCAACCCCACCCTGCTGTATGGCTACGGTGGATTTAACTCCGCGCAGTTGCCACGCTTCTACACCCGCTTTGCCGGCTGGCTGGATATGGGAGGCACATTGGCGATGGTCAACCTGCGCGGTGGCAGCGAGTATGGTGCCGCCTGGCACAAAGCGGGTACCAAGACCGAAAAGCAGAATGTGTTCGACGACTTTATCGCTGCAGCAGAGTGGCTGATCGACGAGAAGGTCACCTCACCACAGAAACTCGCCATTATGGGGCGCTCCAACGGCGGTCTGCTGGTGGGCGCCACTCTGGTGCAGCGACCCGACCTGTTTGCGGCCGCTCTGCCGATTGTGGGTGTGCTGGACATGCTGCGCTATCACACCGCCTCCGCCAACGCGCGCCAGTGGTCCAGCGACTATGGCCTGAGCGAGAACGAGAAGGAGTTCGAGGCCCTGTACGCCTATTCACCGGTACACAACACCCAAAAGGGCAAGTGTTATCCAGCCACTCTGATCACCACCGCCGACCGCGACGACCGGGTAGTGCCCTGGCATAGCTACAAGTTCGCCGCCGCGCTGCAGCGGGACCAGGGCTGCGACAAGCCCATCTACCTGGCGGTGGAAACCCGGGCCGGGCACGGTGCCGGCAAACCGGTGTGGATGCAGGTGGAGGATTTTACGAATCAGTACGCCTTCCTAGCAGACATTTTGGGAATGAAGCAGGATTGACACTCTCGGTGGAGGCAAAGCGAACTTCGTTCGTCGACTAGAAAATAAGTTATTAAAGACCATCCCCACCCAAAAAGGTGGTGGGGGTGGTAATTTTTTTAGTTAGGTAGAATTGTAAAACGCTCTATATAACTGGCAAGGTGAAAACTGGTTCCCCACTCTACCCCCGACGACTCGCCTAGATCTCGTTCTACATGTACTCTTACAAAGAGTTGGTCCCCCACCTGTGCCAGTGGCTCCAACTCCCGATAGCGGCGTTCTACGCAGTCGCTGTCACCCTCCGAGCAAGAACTTAGATAAATTCTCTGCGCCGTTTGGAAGTAGTAACGCAACTCCAGGCGATTTGAAATTTTCCTCCAAGAGAACTTGGCGGTACTGGACCCATAAAGAAGAGTGGAGCTCCGCAGCCTCACTAGTTCAGTACCCCTATTATCAGCAAAAAAGGCAAACCCAAAACCCAAATCATAATAGAGGGAATCAGGGTCCAGGGTTGAAAATGGCCAATCCGGGGAGACGAGCCTGGACGATGTCGGTATAGAGAGGCCGGCAGTGATTGGTACAAGCGGACCACCTGTGACGGAAACGACAGATCCATCGACGCGTTTCAAAATACCAAGGGTTTTGATCGCCGGCCCATCCGCACCAAGGGGGGTGTATTCCATATAATCTCCCCGGTTCATATCCAGGGCCATACGGCCATTATCCAGATAGCTCAATAATCCATCATCGGTATAGCCACTTTTAAAGTCGAAGCGCTGAGTTATACCGCCATTGTTGTTTGGCGTTACCACAGCCACTTGCAACCAATTTGCCCCCTGCGTATAGATTGTCGAATCTGTTTCCAGGAAAGTACGAACTGCGAAGCCCCCCTGGGTATACGTTTGCAGATCACCCGAGACGAAACGGTTGACTTGAGCATAACTATATTGACCGTCGAAGGTTACGTCCGTTTCACCACAGCGAAACGTATCCTTGACTGCATAGGCGGAGAAGATCGAAGTATCCAAATATTTCAGAAAACGACGCTTAACAGGTCGAGCCAGATAGTGGCCTGCCGCATCTAGCGCACACCCTTCCCGCGCGTCGCGAAAAATCTGCGGGTCGAATACTCCATCAACATCCACCACAAGCTCACGCTGTGCCAACCCTCCTATGCTGAAAAGAATTTTATTGTCATTTTCTTTGGTAAAGCCATATCCTGAGAGGTAACCATTCCCTTCGGCCCCACCACTTAACTGCACAACCTGTCCCCCTGGATAAGATTCAAAAGCGTCCCACTCAATAAATAGCAACTCACTATCTTCGAATCCGTCCAGCGGGAAAGTGTAATTGTAAGAGTTTAGCAAGCTTGCTCGAAAGGATTTATATTGTGTCGGGTTGATATCATGCAAGACTCTTGCGATCCGGTTAGCTGTGGAATAATCCTCAAGAAGTGCATAGGTGTCTGCATACTTAGAGGAGTCCCAGGAAGCTCCGAGTAAAATTGACTTTAGTGCAATTGCACTCTCAAGGATTATCTCTTGTGGAAGTGCCTGGGAAGCCTCAAACAAGTTCTCGGCTGTATCGATCGATTGAACAGCAGCTCGCTCAGTCATCACCGCCACACTGCTGCTTAAAGGTGAAAGAATAAGTGTTGGCAGTTCCGCTTGGTCGATCACACCATCGCCATTCGTATCTGTCAGCTGCGAAACCCTCCCCACATAGGATTTAAAAACGACCGGAACTTCGACACTTGCCGGTGAAAAAGAAGCGGTTATAACAATGAGATCATCTTCTGCCCCATTGTCTATATCTGCAGAGAAACGCCCTCCGTCGATACTGGCAGAGTACGCCTTAGAACCTACCAGGATGGAGACATCCCCAGAGTCGGCGCCCTCTACCACACCGGCAATAGCAAGGGTAGTCTCGTCGGAAGAGACTGGGGGTGGTTGGCCCACCCCTGGGTCGTTCTCCACATCACTGTTACCGCTACCACCTCCACCACAGGCAGAAATAGTTAAGGATAGTAATAAACAGGCAATCTTGTTGCTGGCTTTATGCATGCTACTTGATGGCAAAACCTACACCCTTTCGATTATTTATTGTTCAACTTTCGTTTAAATTTTCGCCATGTAGTGTAGCTTAAAATACTAAGGAACGTCTGAATAACTCAACAATCGCTACGGCAGTATCAGTATTTTCTGGTGCGGGCCTGAATTTGACCAAAACAACCCTGAGATTGTTTGTTTTTTCACCTGGAATCTACTTCTCAGCAGATTCCAGGTGCACTGGC
>NZ_JBFLAB010000075.1:0-12507 GCF_040742695.1 Microbulbifer discodermiae
CCAAGCTGAATGGTCATGATCCCTTTGCGTATCTGAAAGATGTGATGCAGCGATTACCGATGCATCGCGCCAGTGCTATCGGCGAGCTGCTGCCCCATAACTGGGTTCCTGCTGACAAGGTGTGATGCCCGGACGCTTACCTTCATTCTCCAGTTTATATTCATTACTATCTTGAATCGGAACATATTCGACAGCTCCACTATTGGCAGCACCATAAGCATTAATAATATCGATAAAGAAGCTGCCGTGGAGGCGCTCTCCTTGAAACTCACGCTCCAGTCTCAGGTCGAGCCGGTGATAGGCATCCGCTCGCTCACTATTAAGATCGCCATAGACCGGGACAAAATGACCCGGGAAATTTGGATCTGGTTTATTACCAATAATCGGCGTATAAGGCGCGCCACTGCGGTAGTTCCAGCGTGTGCCGATATTCCATAACTCACTGATTTGATAATTCATCACCCAGTTCATAACTATCGGCGTATCATAGTAAAATGGCGAAGTTTCCCCAGTTAATGTATTAGTACGCTCAGTCTTGGATAGGCTCACCGATATCCACCCATACCATTTATCGGTAAGATTTTTGTTCAGCATCAATTCCATACCATAAGCCTTGCCTACGCCGGAATTCGTGTAAAGCAAATTTTCATCATCGACATCTACCACCAGTTGATCCAAATCCTTGTAATATACATCGGCCAACAACGACCATTCATTACCCAGATCCCAGTTGAAGCCAGCCACAAGGTGTTTCGCTGTAGGGGAAGATAGATTTGGATTACCAAACACAGGAATAACCTGATCAATGCCCGGCATTTGATGGTACAGGCCGGTTGAACCGTGTATCTCAAGCGCCTCCGAAACCTGCCAGGAGACCGCCAAGCGAGGTTCCAGATGATTTTCATCCAAATAACGATTTTGCGAGGCGCGTAGTCCAGCGGTAATTAACCAATTATCACCGAGCACCCATTCATCCTCTAAAAATATGTCCAATAATTCAATTTTTTGCTGACTCGTTTCCCTAATTAATGGGCCCCTATCTACTTCGCAATTCGGATTGAAATCCGAACAGGTTTGTTGGTACATGCTGAGCTGATAATCCCATTTTTGTTGTTGCAACTCGGCACCTAAAGTCAGGCGGTGACCTTGATTTATGGAGAATCCATATTGACTCTTAAATGTTAACGTATCGGCTTCCAGATCCATAAATTGATCTATGCCTACACGGAAGTTTTGTTGATCACGTATATGACCGAGTGCGGTGACCCATTCACTAGCAGTCTTATCATCATCACCGGTATAGCTCCACGTCAAGCCCTGGCTATCAAAGCGACTATCCAAAGATTGCTTCCCGACACCAGCCGGATCCAAAAGACCTTCCTCAGAATTTTCGTTAACTTCGCGCGCCGCCTCATCGCTGGCCCCCAGTACTAGAAAGGACAGAGAGTTATTATTATTTAAGCGCCAAAAGTACTTTCCTTGATAGTCACTGGCTCTTGGATCGGAAGTGACCTTAACACCATCCTCTTCATCTTCTAAAAACAAGTGTATGAGACTTTCCCGGTAAGAGAGATAAAAAGCCTGATCCTCTGTAATCTCTCCCTCTGCCAGCACACCTAGCTGCAACATGCTGGCGTCCAGGGTAAAAGACAGTGGATCAAAGCGGGGTTGGCGCAGGCTGATGTCAAAAATTGCACCCGTCGCCATACCATATTTCGAACTGAAACCGCCAGGCTGCAACCCAAAATCGCGCAAAAGGTTTTCGTTAAATATACTGTTGCCAAGTAGATTATGGAATATATTTCCAGCAGGCAAAGCATCTACCAAATAGGCATTATCATCAGGTGAACTGCCCCTGACTGCAGGCTCCCCACCATCTTCCCTTTGCACAACACCTGGCATAGAGAAAACCGCTTGTATAGGATCGCCAAGTGCGCCAGGGACCTTTAGTAGTTTTTGTGCTATCTCAGTAGGCTCCGAAAGCTGAACTTTTTCGGTTATGATGACTTCTTCAAGGTTCTTGTCATTTCCCTTATTTTCAACACCGCCTTCTACTGATGCAATGGTCCCACTGGCATAGGACATGGCGATAGAAAAAAATGTAAATCGATTCATAATAACTTCCTAATTAAGCTGGCGAAGGAAGTACTTCACCAGCGTGATTCACAAGAGAAATTAGCCATCTAGGATTCGAAATTGAAACCTTGTGATAACAATAATTACTACCGCTTTTTCGCATTTTCTAAAACCACACTTACTCATACCAGAAAGTGGCTGTAATAAAGTTAAAGTAATCTCTGAACTCTAAACCGTCTGCTAACAATATATTAGGGTTTAATTCCATTTTTACAGACAGGCTGCTACTAAATCACCCATGGGCATTTAGTGAATTGCTTTACCAGCCCACCTGAACAACTTTAGCTAACAGCTTAATAGGTATACCAACAGTACTCTTCTGCTGGCCTATACTTTCCGTCCGGCAGCCTCATCGGCAGTCTGTATTCTTTGTTTGTGAGTAACTTATAAAAGGAAATATCCACTTCTTTAAGTAAGACGGGGGTATTCAGTTTCCATTCTGCGTAGATTTCTGTTTGCCGGTGTTCCTGCGCTCCAAGTAGAGAGGTCAACCCCCAGTAAAAGTACTCGGTTACCATACATTCGTAATCGCAAGTCTGGTCGTCATAGGTATACCAGGCTCCTACAGGATATGGATCCGGTACTTCTTCAAAAAATCCACCCCTAGCTATATCCATAGCTCTGGAAAGCTGACTTCCCGGTGTTTCGAAAAAAATCTCTGGATATGCATAAGCATATCCAGCATGGCTAATAATGTGCCAGACTTCTTCCAGAGAAGCATCGAAGCGCCCCGTGTGTCCACTGCTGTGCCATTCCGGCCTGGTTTCATCGTTTCCCAGATCCTGGCCCAACATTCCCTGCGGTACTTCAAGGTGATCCAGGTCAGATTCATCCTTCCACATCACCATAAAAGCACCATTGTCCAGCATGGCCTCATGTACCTCAGGATTATCAATAGCGCCGTTTTCATTGTTATCAAGGTACTGCGCCATTACATTCGCGGCATGCAATAGTCGCTCATCCTCCACCTGTCTTACGGCATAGATGGGGATACCAAAAACTTCAACCTTACGGTCGAATTGCTGAAAAATGGGATTATGTATTTCCTCTATAGTGAAGTTTTGATCATCACCAGGGTCAATGGGACAATACTCATAATAGTTTTCAGCCAGGGTAAAGCTGCTTAAAATTAACATAAGACCACTCAGAACAAGCATTATCAGTTGGGTTAACAATTTATTACTCATAGAAAAATCCCTTTCCGCTTGAAAATTAATTTACACATCAATAAAAAGTAATTTAGTTGAATTACACAGGGTTGGAAGGTCGCCAGGCACCCTCGATTTTTAGACCCTCCTCAGAAGGTAGAGGATGAATAAATCAAATGAGAAACACATAACACCTAACATGATTAAAATTCATGTATACATCTCACAATAAATCTCAAAAGTCGGCATTTTAAGCACATTGATAACAGCCGGGCCTGGGGGCTCTGAAAAAGTACATCAAGGTTATCCATAAGTGCCCACTCAAAGAGAGTGGCAGATAGAATAAATCGATCAGCTCACTCCACTCTGCATCCTACATCGATAAAGAGATATACTTTTTCCAAATAATGTCCATCCCCTTACAATTTATAAGGCCTCTTTCGCATGCCTCCTCAGCTTCAAGAATAGAGTTTCCATAAAAGACAAATAATTCATCATTAAAAACAACCATTTCTATGTTGATCAGTTGAGAAATACCGTCACGATCGTTTTTTGTATCACAGATGAAAATATCTCTACCCGATGAATATATGCTATATTCATCTATATCCCCCTGAAACACGGCAGTATCTTCTCCGCCCAAACCATTTAACTGGTTGGTGCCGGAATTTCCAATAAGTATATTGTCTTGCTCATTGCCCATGAGATTACTATCCAAATTACCCGTCAATTGAGCGTTAATCAGATATTGCGACTTATGGGTATAGGGTGTATCGACATTAAAACTAAGGGAGAAAGTTCCCTCAAAGCTCTTATCGATTCTTGCCATATAGGTGACGTATGGACTCAAGAACTCTTTAACCAATTCTCCGCCCATGGGGTCAAGCTCTATAACATCCTTTCTGGTTTTGGCTACGTAAAATCCATACATGCCACCGGGTGCTTCGCTATAAGCGCCCCAGTAGCCATAATAACTGTCGACAACCGACGCCAGATATTCCTGGGAGAGACTGCCCTCTTCCCGCAACTCCTCAAAAAATTCCTTAAGGATTTCGTACCCCTCTTCAGTCGGCCAGCGGAAATTGGAAAAAGCATCCTCCATCGCCATATCAATGGCTGCAGTATATTTTGGTAGTGCACCTTCTGGTGCATCCTCCCCAGAGGTTCCTATGCCATAGTCATGTACCAGATGCAGTATCTCCTCAAATGACGCATCCCGGTGATTTTCATAATCATTATTGATATAGGCTGGCGAGCCCTCGATAATAAGTTCCGTTTCATACAGTGGCTGCCCGTCCATTTCATCGGGAAGCGGATTATTTCCATCATCTGAACCGTTCATCAACAATAGTTTGGCTCTATTGCCAGCCATAGCATTAGCCACTTTCCATTTGTGCCTTCCATAGCGACTAAATTTCACATCTTCCAAATAGAATTCGAGAATCTGGTATGCACGGATCATTTGCTCATCGGTTATCTTATTCTGGGCATAGATCTCTATGCTTCCACCATTCGGCGCCTCAAACTCTATATATTTACAAAAATTTGATTGATACTGATGACCTGTATAAGCAGGCACGGATGAGATCCCGAACTGTCTACCAAACTCAGTCGAGACACATCCGCCAGAAGCCCCTTCAGCGATGTATCCAAACTGACCCAAATAATGATCAAGCCATTCATCAAAAAAATTGTGCCATCCCAAAGATGACGCATTGACTGGATTGCCCAATAAAATACTCACAACCAGGGAAATCGATAAAGCAGGATAAAGGTTATTTTTCATATCTTTTCCTTAGTAAGCGTCAAAATTACCTTTTAAGAAACGAAAAATGGTAATTCAACTTTTTAGTTTCAGGACAATAATCTTCAATTGCGCTTATTATTAGCCGGGAAACCAACCATTTTCCTCTCGATTAAGGTAAGAAAATGTAAGCGTTTGTAAGGTCTGGAAGTATTAAGCGCCAGTGGTCAACAAGAAAAATTTAGTTTGACTGAGAAATATTTATCTATTAGAGTTTACTTTTTTGCTTTATCTCATAAGATTTATTTTTGGCATAGAGAGATTCGAAATTTAAATATCCAGTCACGAAAATCTAGGGAACTTCGGATATTGTAATACCTTTAAAAAAGCATCCTAAAGCCGACCCAGGCAACTTATTTTCCTAATTCAATTGACATACTTGGAACTTTTATCCAAAAATCTAAGAATCCTGATAATTAATGCTAAACAGCGCTTAAATACCAATGACAGAAAAGTATCATATAGCTCTTATAGAAGACGACCAAGAACTTGCTCGATTAACAACATTACTACTCAAAGAAGAGGGGTACGCCGTCTCTGAAGTACATAGGGGAGATGCCGCCGTTGATCATATTCGAGTGTCAAATCCCGATTTGGTTATTCTGGATATTATGTTGCCAGGGGCGAATGGTATTGAAATTTGTACAGAGGTTAGGAAATTTTATCAGAAGCCCATCTTAATGCTAACGGGGCGTGATGATGACATTACCGAAATCTCCTCGTTTAGACAGGGCGCCGACGACTACGTTTTAAAGCCTGTACGCCCTCACCTACTACTGGTGAGAATAGAAGCATTATTACGTCGCTCTGGAACAAAATACCCAAGACAACGGGACCCTGTAATTATTGGATCAATAAAAATATTTTTACAGCGTAGAGAAGTTCATAAAAATAATACTCCTATAGAACTCTCAAGTGCTGAATTCGATATGCTGGCCCTATTGACAGAAAGTATTGGACAAGTCGTCAGTCGCGAGGAATGCTGCCGGGTTTTACGCGGCATAAGTTATGATGGAGTGGATCGTTCCGTCGATATGCGAATATCCAGCTTACGTAAGAAGCTGGGAGATGATCAATTGCCCCACAAATTGATTAAGACAGTGCGTGGTAAAGGCTATATATTAGTTCAATGTAGCTAGAGGGCACGCTATGATTATCCTACCAAAGTCATTATTTTGGCGACTCTACACTAGTATTATTGGTATCTTTATCCTATCAGCTGTGATATTTGTTGGGCTCCAGCTATATATATTCTGGTCACAAAATCAAACAGACTTTGTTGACGACACCTACGTTATCGCAAACTCGACACTAAATGAAATCAGGCAGGAAGATGGCGACTGGAAAACATTCGCAAAATATATTTCTCTCGAACACCAATTCTTGATTGAAATAGTGTCAGATAATGATCTGAAGCAGGAACTTCGCCAGTATCAGTTTCAAAAGAATATTAGAGGAATAAATGTATACAAAGACAAACAGAAGGGTTTTTTGGTAGCGATTTATCCCATTGCTAAAACAGCCCAGAAAGGGGCGGATTTCCTAATAATTTCAGATACGCACATGTCAACGGAAGAGGTTCAGGAAGGCACTTACCTTTACGAACAGGCAATGATCGAAGGAAAGGAGAAAACACGTATTTTAACTGTTGCCGCCGCAAGTATCTGTATCTTTGTTTTGCTGACTGGTGCACCAATCTATCTAACGATTAAAAGCGTAACCCGGCATATATCCAAACTTAGCTCCCATAGTCAGGCGCTAGCCAGTGGCAACCTGTCTGTTCGAGCAGACACGTCACTGCCTCTTCCCCTCAGCCATTTGGCATCGAGCTTCAACAGCATGGCTGAGGATTTGGAGAGAATGATTTCCGAACAGCAGATAATGGCGAGTGCGATTTCCCATGAACTTAGAACCCCAATCAGCAAACTCCAGTTGGTGGTAGCTCTGCTCGCAAAAAGGCTCCCGGGGGGGAGAGAACTGGAGTTTGTACAGGATATCGATAGATATATCGATGAACTTGATGCACTCAGCAACAAAGTACTTACCCTCTCCAAGCTTAATGTCAAGGATACGATCCAATATGAAGAAGTGGACCTGTGGCCTTTGATAAAGAGTTGTGTGGATGAATTTGACTCTTGGTTCAAAGAGATGGAAATCTCCATGACGGGCCTAAAAAACTGCCATTTGACAGGTAATTATTTCTACCTGAAGCTTTTGATTGATAATTTATTAAAAAATGCAACCAGGTATGGAAACTCCCGGGTTTTGGTCACAATACTTCAGGTGAACGACGAGGTTATGCTAGCCGTAGAGGATGATGGCCCAGGAATTCCCTCCGATCAGAGAGAAACGATTTTTGCACCTTTTTCGAGAGTTGACTCAAGCCGGAACAAACAGACAGGTGGATTTGGCCTTGGCTTGGCTTTGGTGGAGAGTGTTGTAAGAAGGCATAAGGGAAAGATAGATGTGAGTGAAAGCGGACTCGGTGGGGCAAAGTTTTCTATTTTATTTCCAAGTCGTATTCATTAATTTTGAGAAGCCCTATAGAAATATCTTTCGTAAAGTGTTACACAAACCAAATATTTTTCCAGCAGGAATGTTTTGATTAGCGAATACGCTTGAAAATTTTCAAACTCAGTATAGCTCAATAATAAAAATTCTATTGAAATGATCGGCATAATTTTTTAGTGCGGTACTGCCGGAGTTAATAAATCAAAAAGTCGTTGTATTGTTCTTATATCGCGCTATTTATTTTACATACTATAGCGGTTGATCTACTGTCAGTAGACCCGCATACAGTAGATTGAGTAAGCTGTTGATACAGGGCCGATCGCGATAGCCCAATACAGCGGGCGGCTTTGCGTTTAGATAGCCCGTGCGCCTTAACCAGGTGCGCTACGGCATCACGCTTCTCGATCGGCTTCAGAGCTTTTTTCGATCAGATCCCGCATGGCTTCGGCTTCCATGGCCTTGTCGGCGTACATGCGCTTCAGCTTGGCGTTTTCTACCTCCAGCTCCCGGATACGCTTTAGTTGCGACACATCCAGACCACCGAATTTGGCCTTCCACGCATAATAGGTGGGGGAGCTGATACCGCACTTGCGGCACACCTCCTTCACCTTCATCCCCACCCCGGTCTCCTTGAGGATCGAGACAATCTGGTTGTCCGAGTATTTTGATTTCTTCATGTCGGCCTCCTGACCATAGTTTGTCAGAATGCGCTAAGTTTGAAACTGTCTACTTATAGGGGAAGCTTACGAGTCCTACCTAGCGAGGCGGGAGAAAAAATTTGCTTACGGTCCGGTAATAGTAGCCACTACAATACTTGGCTAACACGGGCTTGAATACAACTGATGGAAAGTACAGGCTATCCGACGAATTGTTGACGAATAATGAGTCGAATTACCTCAAATAGATTTCTACGGACTAATATTTGGGCTATACAATTCGTATTGGTTACATCGAGTTAGGAACACATTAAAGCTTACCAGTAGCGGAGCTAAGAGCCACTTCCAATTTGATCATATCTACAATACTATCGACGTCACAGAGCTGGGTAGGCATGAGTACTAAGCTTACGGAAACGGTCATTTTCCTTGATTTTGAGATGACGGCAAGCATGAATACCCAGTTGTGCGCATAGGCGGCAGTATCAACAGTTACATCGATTGTCAATAATACAGTAGGCTAGTGAAGGAATTTATTAGCAAGCCCCATACTTACCTAACCAAAGTGGCTGCTTGCTCTATCAAAATAATAGCAATTCATCTTTGATTGTCAATCCTCATGACTAACCGCTGATTTCTGGGCGATAGCAAAAATTATGCTAATGCATAGCTTAAACCATGCTCTTTTCGAGATAAAAAGTAATGGGATAGCGGCGTTTTTATAATACTCAATAAACAAAATTAACTGGAACTTCAAAAACTGATATGATTAAATATCGCCATAAGCGCGAGAGCAGTAGCTTTCGTAATAGGTAAGAATCAAAATTTCGCAATATTAACTCCCAATGGAACAACTAGGCTAGCCGAGTAAAATTCTCATTGTTGAGAAAAATTCAGTCGGAAAATTTAACCTAGAGAACAAAGAACTCCCAGTATTCTGGCATCTGGCGCTTATTGCATTAGGAATCGTAACATGTTAATTATGAAAAAAGAAGACTTTAGATTTCTGAGTTGGAGCTTTTCCAAATTCAAGAAATTTATTCGACTTATATTGAAACCAAAAAAGTTTATTGAGTTGCTTTTTGATACCGTAAATTTTCGGAGAGCTACAACTACAAGAATTAATCAAGCAGTTTTGGATAAGAGTATAACTCGAAAACAATTACTAAATATTGCAATTCACCATTGCTCTATCAGGGATAAAATTTTCATAGTCAAACATTTATTTCGACTCAGAAATTTTAGCAGTGCCACCAAAATAGCTGAAACGATATCTCCTGACAGCCTACTTCCAGCGGATTTATTTCTTATTATTCGAACTCAACTTCATAGTAATAAAGGTATAAATTCTGATTCATTGTTAAAGGCTTTCTTAGCTAATCATAAAATTCAATCATTAAACGAAACAAATCAGAAAACATTATCTGAACTTATTCGCCTATCAGGAATAAACTATGAGGATAAACTTAAGCATCTCACGGTTTTACAAGCCTACTCAACTAGCGATAAAGCGAGACAACATGCTCGATATCAGGAATTTCATCTATTAGTAAGTCTTGGTATGGAGGTAGATGTTATTAAATATTCAGAAATTGATAATTTGAGTCTGGATAATCCAAGCTATCAACTTCGATATATTCCTCATCTCAAAGCCATGGGCTTCTTATCTGAGGCGGATTCTCTATTAAAAAAATTGATCAATTACCACCAACTTAGCCGCCCAGAAATTATCTGTGCTGCTTTAAATTTTAATCTGGATTGGGCTAACATTGATCTGCATAAACTCCCAGAAAGCCATCTAGATCGTCTAGACATATTACAAATAGCAACTGAAAATAAAAAACACAGCATTCAATTTTCAAACTTATTCGAGCGCTCCTTGAAAGCGATCATCAAGTCATTTCCTGAAAAAAATATTTATCAAAAAGATAAAATCTTAAATAAACTATTACGCTTAGATCTTATCGAAACGGTTGAAGCGTTTGTTAAAAATGAGAATTTTCTTTCAGATACGTTACTTACACCAAATTTGGTCTTTGGATATAGAGCGCTAGAAAGCGATGACTTTTATTCTGCTAGAGATTTGTTCTTGGAAGTCATTAATGAGGATCCCTCAGATCCAATAGCTTCGCAAGGTTTAAGATTAGCGATCCCACGAACGGGGGCTGGCATCACATCTATCCTTAACCTGAGGAACAGAATTGGACATGGAATTGATGGGCACGGAAGAACAGGGTGTCGTGGGGGAGTTGGTGTAGATAGAACCTTTGGTCTGTTAATGAGCGGACAATTTTATAAAGAAGGTTTCTATTCAAAACGGCATGCACCTCACTGGATAATGTTAAAAAGAATCTATGGAAGTCGTTTTTTAAACTGTGAAAGACTACCAACAAATAGCAGCAATAAAACCTTATTTCTAATTTGCGATGATGGCGTAGGCGATGAAGTTCGAACCGCACAATTTTACAAGCAACTATCGAAACAATTTGGAAAGGTTATAGCCACGTGCGATCCGAGGCTAACTACGCTTTTTGAACGGTCATTTCCAGAAATCACCTTTGTTCCGGTAGAACGATATCGCAAGGGAGTCATAAAAAAAGTAACTACAGATAAAGAAAGAATTTCTCGCTTAAACTTAAAATTGTCCCAGTATCTTACTGAGGATTGCCAGGAACTTATGAATAATGCTGACTACATAACCAATGGTCAAAATATATTTTTTAACCATTTTATTGGAGAAATAGATCGTCCAAGCGAAGGTGCATACATAAAAACAAAATTCGAATTAAGTAAAACTAAGAAATTTAAAATTGGTATTCTTTGGAGAAGTCATTTTCTCGCTATGTGGAGAAAATTTATGTACTTAAGTGTAGAGAATTTCGAACCTTTAACGCTTTTCCATAATATTGAAATATGGTCAATGCAACACTGTATGAGCGAACAGGAAAAAGATTACTGTAGAAAACACAATATTAAACTTGTTGAAGATATCGACATGTTTGATGACTTTGAAGGCATGGCACCAGTTTTGAAAAATCTTGATCTTATGATTGGCATTAGCTCACTTCCCATGGAGCTTGCTGCAGCACTCGGAACACCAGTCTGGATGTTAGGATTCTCTCCTGAGAATTTTTATCTTCGATCTGCCGGCGGTACAACTGAATTGGATCAACTTACATTAAATTCAAATATTATTGCACCCAAATGGATAGATTTTTCAGCTCCCACATCAGAGTGCATTTCAGCCACTATAAGTGAAGCATGTTTACGACTCGAAAAACTTCAGCTTTCTTAAGGAGTAGCCACTCTCAAATCTAAGGAATTTAAAGGAAAATTTTGTTGTATCCTACACATGAGCGATTTTGTATGATAAAGCTCCTCCATACCTACGGTCGATTCATTATCATCCCCTTTCGCAGTGAATTAAAGGCTAGCAGGCTGTTGATTTTCATTCAAATTCGAACCATTGATCGTTTGAATCTGGAATTCTCGGCAGAAATGGGCGATTTAGGGCCATTTTTCATTCTTACAGGCTTTGGCGGCGGGCTTTCCCCGCCTTCAAGACGGACTATCCCTGTAACGCCCTCATTCGAGTCAGGTTCCAGCCGTTCATTGCCAGCATAAAGACATTGTTCACTTTCGGTAAGCCGAGTATTTTCATCTGCCTCATGTGGTCAACTGACTTACCCCAGCCAAATGGTTCTTCTACCCGCTTTCTGCAACGATGGCTGATCTGGTAGCCAACGTGCCGGCTGGTACGACCACAGCCAGCAAGAAGATCGCTATTGTCATCTTTACGGCGATAGCGCTTTTGCGAAACCCAGGCTTGAATCAGGGTGCCGTCTACGCTGAAGTGCTTGTCGGAAAGAAGCTTGCGTTTGCGAGCCAGCTCAACCACCTCTTCGCACAGCTTGCATCAAGTCGATTACTTGTTGCTATTGCGGGATTATCTCAGTAAAAAAATTAAACTCTCATTGTATAGTACCTATACTACACCTTTCCTTTACATACCGTACTGATAAGGCTTACCCACATTAACCATATCCCGATGTACCGGGCGAAGTGCCACAGCATAGGCTGCCAGTAATCCCAGGGTATAGTGACTTCGTTCGTAAGCGTCCGGCAAACTCATCTACCAAGCCAAATTCTGCGCTGTAATTTAGGTGTCCACCTATCAACAAGTGGACACCTAATATGAGTGAAATTATCCCTGCTAAGAAACCCGTGAAGCGTCGCCGGCATTCCCCGGAGC
>NZ_JBFLAB010000076.1:0-11937 GCF_040742695.1 Microbulbifer discodermiae
GGACAAGGGACTCCTGTGGTCGCGTCTGCGCCGGCATTTGCGCCTGACAGGCCAGGCTCTGCCGGAGGCCTTTGTCGCTCTTGAGGGCCTGCCGCGCGAGGCCAGCGGGCGCCTGGATCGCCGGGCCCTGCCGGAACCCGAACGCGAGCTCACAGCCTTTGCCGCGCCCGAGGGAGAAACGGAAACCCTGCTGGCCGCATTCTGGAGTGAACTGATCGGGCGTCAGCCCGTGGGGCGTCACGATGTCTTCTTCGAAGTTGGTGGCTACTCCCTGTTGGCTTCCCAACTGGCGGCCCGCATCCGTGAGGCCTTCCGCGTCGATATCCCCGTGCGTGAACTCTTTGCCCACACCACAGTGCAGGCCCAGGCGGCACTGATCGACACCCGCCGTGCCAATACCGGCGCCGGCGAGGCCCTTGCGCCGCCTGCCCTGATCCCGGTGTCACGGGACGAGCCCCTTCCCCTGTCCTACGCCCAGCAGCGCTTGTGGTTTCTGGGCCGTTACATGGGGCCCAACCCGGTCTACAACATTCCCCTGGCCGTGCGCCTGCGCGGCGATGTCGAGTTGGCGCTGCTCAAGCAAAGTCTCGCCCACCTGATCCAGCGCCACGAAAGCCTGCGCACACGCTTTGCCTACGACGGCCGCCAGGCGGTACAAGTGATCGACGAGGAGGTGCCCGCTCTGAGTCTTGAGGTGGTGCGCTCCACTGCCGAGGTACAGAGCATCAGCCAGGCGGAGTGGATGCATCCCTTTGATGTGACCGCTGAGCGCCTCAGCCGTTTTCGCCTGCTGTGCGACGAACGCGACGGCAGTCATCTGCTGTTGATCACCCTGCACCACAGTATCGCCGATGGCTGGTCCCTGGGGATTTTGTTCCGCGAACTGGTGAGCGTGTATCGCGACCTGAAGGCGGGGCGCAGCCCCACACTGCCACCACTGTCGGTGCAGTACGCCGATTACGCCCAGTGGCAGCGGCGCTGTCTGGAAGGCGAGACCCTCACCCGACAGCTTGCGTACTGGAAAACCCAGCTGCGCGACCTGCCGACCCGTTTGACCCTGGCAACAGACCGCCCGCGGCCGGCGGAGCAGAGCTTTCACGGCGCCTATGCCAGTCTGTCGATTCCGCTGGAGCAGACGCAGCGCATCAAAGCCCTGGCCGGCGCCCAGGGGGTCACCCTGTTTATGACACTGATCTCAGTGTTTGCGGTGCTGCTCGCTCGCTACTCGGGGCAGCGCGACCTGGCCATTGGCACACCCATGGCCAACCGGCATCTGCCGGCGACAGAATCATTGATTGGTTTTTTTATCAACTCCGTGGTGTTGCGTTTTGACCTTGAACGGGACCCCTCGTTTATCGAACTATTGCGCGCCACCCGGGAGACAACCCTGGATGCCCACGCCCACCAGGACATTCCTTTTGAACGGCTGGTGGACGAGTTGAACCCGGAGCGCAGCGTGAGCTACTCGCCCCTGTTTCAGGTGTCGTTCTCTCTGGTGAACACCCCGGTGGACGACGTGGCGTTGGACGAGCTGGCGCTGAGTTGCGAGTCCATGGCCGATGATCAGGAGGGGATCTCGCGCTATGACATCACTTTCAATCTGTCGGAGACAGAAACGGGCCTGCGCGGGGGGATGGAGTACAACACCGACTTGTTTGACCGCGTCACGATTGAGCGCATGCTGGACCACTACCAGCGCCTGCTGAGTGCCGCAGTGGCTTCGCCGGCGCTGCCGGTGTCGCATCTGGAATTGCTGAGTGGCGAGGAGCGCCGGCAGCAGCTCGAGCTGTGGAATGACAATGGGGCAGCCTTTCCCGCGCAGACGCTGCACGGTCTGCTGGAGGTCCAGGCGCAGGCGCGACCCGATGCGGTGGCCCTGGTTTGTCAGGATCAGCAGCTGACCTACGGCGAACTGGACCGCCGCGCCAACCAGATCGCCCACTATCTGTTGGATCGCGGTCTGAAGCCGGAACAGTGTGTCGGCGTGTGCACGGAGCGATCTATCGAACTGGTGGCCGGTTTGCTCGGTATTCTCAAGGCCGGCGGCTGTTACGTGCCCCTGGACCCAGAGTATCCGCCGGCGCGCCTCGAGGCCATGATGGCCCATTGCGCCTGTTCCATGGTGCTGACAGAACAACACCTGTTGGAAGAACTGGAATTCCTGAGCGAGGTCCGCATCCTGCTGCTGGACGCCGAGCTTTATCCAATGACTCTGGGAAAATACCCGGGCGACAATCTCCCCGCCCACATGGCGTCCGTATCACCCGGGCATCTCGCTTACATTACTTATACCTCCGGCAGTACGGGTAAACCCAAGGGCGTTTGCATTACTCACGGGAATATTCTCAGCCTGGTGGCAGCCGGACATCGCCTCGCTGCCGATGCCGGCCAGGTGGTGGGCCAGTTCTCCAATTATGTCTTTGATGCAATCACTTACGAACTTTGGGGCGCCCTGGCCGCCGGTGCCCGCGCAGTGATGGTAGCGCGCGAACAGACCCTTGAGCTGCCGCAATTGGAGGATGTCATTTTGCGCCAGCGAATTGATATCGCTTTTTTTACCACGGCGCTGTTCAACCGGGTCAGTCTAACCATTCCAGGTTGTTTAAAAAGACTGCAAAAGCTTCTGTTCGGTGGCGAAGCTTTTTCAGCCGAGGCTATCGATGGTGCGCTGCGGGCACTGCCGGGGGAATTACATCATGTCTATGGGCCCACAGAATGCACGACCTTTGCCACGGTTCATACCATTGAGCCTGCGATCTTTGCTCAAACCCAAACGGCACCCATCGGTCGCGCGCTGGCGAACAATACAGGCTTTGTGTTGCACGACAACAGCTCACTGGCACCCGTCGGAGTGGTGGGGGAGCTGTGCATCGGTGGTGCGGGCCTGTCGCGGGGCTATCTGAAACACCCCAGGCTGACGGCTGAAAAATTTGTGCCCAATCCCTATGCGCAAACTCCCGGCGAGCGCCTTTACTGCAGCGGTGACCTCGCGCGCGCACTGCCGGATGGCGAACTCGAATTTATTGGTCGCGTAGATACCCAGGTCAAGGTGCGTGGCTTCCGGATTGAACTTGGCGAAATCGAAAATCACCTGCTGCAGCACGAGCGTGTTGAAGAGGTGGTGGTGCTGGCCAGGGACAATCCCCTGGGTGCAAAAAGTCTGGTCGCCTACCTGGTGCTTGACCGGGATGCCATCGATGACGAATGGCACCAGTTGCAACTGCGCTTGATGGAGTATCTGCAGGAGCGGTTGCCCGATTACATGGTTCCCAGCGCCTTCGTACGCTTGCCGGCAATCCCCCTTACACCCAACCGCAAGGTGGATCAACGGGCACTGCCGGCACCTGCGGACCAGGATTTTGCCCGCTCGCGCTATCAGGCCCCGAGTAGTGACATGGAGGTAACGCTGGTTGCGCTTTGGCAGGAAAATTTGAAGGTGGAAAAAATCGGCATCGAAGACAATTACTTTTCCCTTGGCGGTGACTCTATCCGTTCCATTTCCCTGGTGGCCGAAGCCAAAGAGCGTGGACTTGTGTTTTCCGTCAAGGATTTGTTTTCCAATCCTACCGTCGCAGCTCTGGCGAGTGTGATCACCAAGATGAGCGATGAAAAAAATAACGAGCCGGATCTGTCGGAACCGTGGCAGGAGTTGGATACCTTTTCCATGCTCACGGAAGAAGAAAAGCTGTCTCTGTTGAATAATTTTTCTGTCGAAGCGGAAGATAAGTCGTGAATAAAGTCCTCGAAAAGCCGGTCATCGAAGACGCGTACCCCATGTCGCTGCTGCAGCAGGGCATGGTTTACCACACGATGCAGCGACCCGATCTAAGTGTGTATCACGATGTGACGCTCTACCGCTTTGAATTGTCCTGGGACGTTGAGGTATTTCGACAAACATTGAATTATCTGGTGAAAAAACACGCCATACTGCGAACGGTATTTAATCTGGAACAGGGCCGGCCGCTGCAGTTTGTGATGAAGGTTGAATCGGCGCAGTTTAGTTCAACCGATTTAAGTGATCTTCATCCGGAGGAAAAGGAGCACCAGCTGCGACTCTGGCTTGACAGGGAGAAAGCCAGGGGTGTCGATTTGAGTACTTTCCCCTGGGTGCTACATATTTTTTTGCTGTCGCCGCAAGAAATCGCCTTTGGCATGAGCTTTCACCACGCCTTATGGGACGGTTGGAGCAATGCCACGTTTATCAGTGAACTGCTGGCCACCTATCACACCCTGCAAGAAAACCGGGAAATTTCGCAACAGGCGCCCCCGCCGCCTTACAAATATTTTATTCTACTGGAACAGAAAGCGCTCGCATCGGAAGATATGCAGCGCTACTGGAAAGAAAAATTCGAGGGTGTCAACCCACCCTGGTGGCAGGGTCAACTACAAAGCACCAGTGTGCGCTTTGGTTATCCGGTGAGCCAGGATCAGAGTCGCGCGGTGGTGGCCCTGGCCCGCAAGTACGGTGTCCAGGAAAAAAGTATCTGGACAGCACTGTATCTGGCATTTGTGTCTTTACTGAACGGCAGTGACGATGTCTTTGGTTCGGTGGTGATGCACGGCCGCCCGGAAATGTCCGGCAGTGAAAAAACCCTGGGACTTTTTGTCAATACGCTACCTGTGCGCCTTAATCTCCAGGGTATGACCGGACCACAACTGATAAATTCAGCGGAATCTGAGTTACAGCAGTTGCAGGCCATGAAACATTTTCCCTTGGCCTCAGTGCAAAAACAGACGGGAGTGGATTTTTCCTCTTCTATATTTAATTACACAAACTTCCACGTATATGAGCAGGAGAATGCCTCGGCCAATATTCTCGGCGGCGGTGGCTTTGAGGAAACCAACTACCTTCTGTCGATAAATGTCTCGAAAAATTCCTCAAATCAGCGCCACAGTCTCTACATCAATGTCGACCCGACAGTGTTTTCCGACGATATGCAAAGGCGTTTCCCCGGATATATCGGCAATATTCTGGATTTTCTTTTGGCCGGAGGGGACAAATGCATCGACCGCGGTGCCTGGCTCGGAGGGCAGGAATATCATCAGCAAATTGAACAATGGAATCCACCGCCAGCGGCGATCGCGAAGGGTGAATTGTGTATCGATGAGCGATTTGAGCTCCAGAGTTCGCGCGCTCCCGATGCCGTAGCGCTGGTCGAGGAGGGCACCGCAGGGCTCCCTCATCAGCTTACTTACGGGGAATTATCGTGGCGTTCGGACCGGCTAGCCCTGGCTCTTATGGACAGAGGCATCACCGCGGACGATCTGGTGGGCATTTGGGTGGCGGGATCCAACGAGATGCTGATAGGCATCCTTGGCATCCTCAAAGCGGGGGGCGCCTATGTGCCCCTCGACCACGCACATCCAGCGAGTCGAATCGCCTACATAGTGGAAGATGCGGCACTGAAGTTTGTGGTAAGCCCCCAGGCGTTCGACAGCTGCAGTGCCGAGGACGCTCTGGAGGGCTGCGAGCGAGTGTGGTTGGATTGCCCTCCATCGAGAAAAGGGATACCGAGTGAGGAATTGGCGACTCGGCTCCTCGAACACCGCAAGCAGCGATCCACGAAGAATATCGCCTATGTCATTTACACCTCCGGCACTACGGGTAAACCCAAAGGCGTACTGGTAGAACATCGCAACGTGAACCGATTGTTCACTGTCTGCCAGGGGGATTTTGGCTTTCATTCCGGTGACGTGTGGACCCAGTTTCACTCCTATGCCTTCGATTTTTCGGTCTGGGAAATATGGGGGGCACTTTTCTACGGCGGCCGTCTGGTGATGGTGCCGCGAACAACCAGTCGCTCGCCCGAAGATTTCTACCGACTGTTGATTCGTCAGCAGGTGACCATACTCAACCAGACGCCGACCATATTCAACCAGGTCATCGCCGTGGACGAAGAACTGCAACAGCCTTTGTCTCTTCGTCGAGTGATCTTTGGCGGTGAAGCGTTGGATGTTAAAAAACTCGCCCGCTGGTTTGAACGTCACGATGAGCAAGCCGTAAAACTCGTTAACATGTACGGTATTACGGAGACCACTGTGCATGTCACGTATCGTCCTTTGGGTAAACGGGATCTCAGCAGTGCGGCGAGTGTCATCGGTCGGCCTCTGAGCGATTTGAGCCTGTACCTCCTCGGCGATGGCCTGGCGCCACTGCCGGTGGGCGCCGTGGGCGAAATATTTGTCGGCGGCAGAGGTGTGACGCGCGGTTATTTACATCGCCCGGAGCTCTCCGCCCTGCGCTTTGTCGACAGCCCTTTTAAGCCGGGCGAGCGACTCTATCGAACAGGTGACCTGGGAAGATTCCGGGGAAATGGTGAACTCGAATATCTCGGTCGCATCGACCAGCAGGTTAAAGTTCGGGGATATCGCATTGAACTCGGGGAGATTGAGCAGGTATTGCTTGAGCATCCGGAGGTGGATGATGCCGTGGTTATTGCAAGGGCGGATGAGCAGGACAATAAACGTCTGTTCGCGTATCTGGTAGGCAAGCATGCCGGGGAAGTCCAGCGTAACGCGATCCGCGCCCATGCGTCCGGACAACTGCCGTCTTACATGGTGCCAAGCGCCTTTATTTTTCTGGATGCTATTCCACTGACGGTAAATGGAAAACTCGACCACAACGCGCTGCCGAAAGCTGACACTCTTTCCAATAGAGCCTATGTGGCACCGCGTTCCGAGGTGGACATGCAACTCTGCCAGGTCTGGCAGCGAGTGCTAAAGGTTGAGCGGGTCGGTATCGACGATAATTTTTTCGCCCTTGGCGGGGATTCCATTTTGTCCATACAGGTGGTGTCTCGAGCCAAAACCCTGGGTCTTAAGCTCAGCGTTAAAGATGTGTTGACCTTTCCCACTGTGCGTCAACTCGCTTCAAGCGTAACAGCCATAGACAGTTCGGCTGTGGATGTGGATACCCGGCAATCGACCGGCGAGCTGAATTTACTGCCTATTCAACAATGGTTTTTTTCTCATCGCGCGCAGAATCCACAGCACTTTCATCAGTCGCAGCTGTTGACAGTTCCCGAAGGCTTTGATGTGACATTCTTGCGCGCCTGGGTTGAGGCCCTGTATCGACGTCACGATGTGCTGCGATTGGGCTTTAGCTGTGAGAGTGAGGCCTGGAGAGGTTTTTTTCACGCCTCAAGCGCCAAGCGTGTCGATGCCTCTGTTGTTAATGTGCCAATTGATGCTAAAGAAAACTGGCAGCAGGCGGTTAAAATCAGCGCGCTTGAAGTTAAGCAGCAAGTGAACTTGAGCGAAGGCCCTCTGTTTTATGCGGTGTATTTCGATCGCTGCGGACGGGGTGAGGGTGCGCTACTGCTGGTATTTCACCACCTGATTATTGATGGCGTCAGCTGGCGTATTGTTTTGCAGGATTTGGCGCTTGGTTTTGATCAGTGGCGACACAAAAAAAACATTGCGCTGGCGGCGAGAACCAGTCCCTATCAGCAGTGGTCGCGTGCGTTGTGCGAGCATGCAAAGGGCGGAATAAGTTCAGAGGAAAAAGATTTTTGGTGCCGCCAGTTAAGTGGCGAGACTGCATCACTTGCCGCTGATGGGGAACTGCAGGGTCGGGATACCAGCGGCTCTGCCCGGCGAAAAATTGCCGATCTGGATCCTGGGCGTACCCAGGCGCTATTGAGTGGAATTCACCAGGTCTACGGAACACAAATTCAGGACATTTTATTGAGTGCTCTGGTTGCGGCATTTAACCGCGTTACCGGGCAGCCTCGGCTTCGCGTTCACCTCGAAGGGCACGGTAGGGAAGAGAGCGTTGTCTCAGATATTGACCTGAGCGAGACGGTTGGCTGGTTTACCTCCTTCTATCCCCTTTGTTTGCGAGCGCCTGCGCGGGCGAAGGATTTTTCCGCGCTGATTCTTGGGGTGAAAGAGGCTTTAAGGCAGGTACCCAATCACGGTCTTGGCTTTGGAGTGTTGCGATATTTAACCCGGGACAAAGAAATTATCGCTCTGCAGGAAGCCTGCCCGGTACAGGTGGTATTTAATTACTTGGGCCAGTTTGATGGATCGGTAGACGAGGCGCCAATATTTGCCCCTCTCGACCTGGACACCGGGCCGGATATGGATGAGGCACACCCCCGTAATCATAGCCTCGGATTTAACGGCGCCGTCAGTGACGGCTGTTTGCGTTTCATTCTCGACTATCATCCCGAGCGCCATCATCCCTCGACGGTGGATGCGCTGTTCGACGCATTTTTTGACAGCCTGCAAATGCTGATCGAGCACTGTGAGAAGAACGCCATCCGCCGTTTTTCTCCGAGCGATTTTCCTCTAGCCAGCCTCGATCAGGCTCGCGTGGATATGCTGCAGGATCGCTATTCCGGGTTGGTCGACGTGTTCCCGGCCTCGAGTATGCAGCAGGGGCTGATTTTTCACAGCATGCTCGATGCGCATCGTGAAGCCTACGTCACTCAACTGTTTATGGATTTTCACGGAGACTTTAAGCCAGCCGTGTTCCAATCCGCCTGGCAGGACTTGATCGATCGGCATGGTGTGTTTCGCACAGCCTTCACAGAAGACACAGGCGACCAGACGCTGCAGGTGGTGGTAGAGCGGGTGGAGGTTCCCTGGCAGGAGCTGGACTGGCGATGCCTGGAGACAGTTCAGCAGGAGGAGTCCTTTGCCGAACACTGTGCCAGTGATCGCGAGCGGGGATTCGATTTTGCCCGGGCGCCACTGCTGAGGATGAGTTTGATACGACTGTCCGACAGGCGTTATCGCTGGCTTTGGACGCACCATCACAGCCTGTTGGATGGCTGGAGTATTCCCATCGTCTTGCAGGAGCTTTTCAGCGCATACACACACCTACGGCAGGGTAAAGCGCCACAGCTGCCACCGACGCGTGATTTTCGCGAGTACATTGTCTGGCTGCAGGCACAGAACAGAGAGAGGGCAAACGACTTCTGGCGCCAGCAGCTGCAGAGTGTCTCGGGGCCCACTTCTCTGGCGTTTTCGGCCGATCCGATGTCGACTGGCGATGCTGCCAGACGCGAGCAGAGCCTTTGCCTGTCGGCGTCCCTGACCGCCAGGCTTATGCGACAGGCGCAGCGCTGCAGCGTGACCTTGAACACCCTCGTTCAGGCTGCATGGGCCTACCTTCTGTATCGGCACAGCGGTGGCGAAAAACAGGTGGTCTTTGGTCAAACAGTCTCGGGCCGACAGGCGGATGTCGACGGCATAGAGGCCATGGTTGGCCTGTTCATTAATACCCTGCCTGTTGTGGTCCCGGTGGATCCAGAGGAGCCTGTTGAGATTTGGCTTCAGCGTTTACAAAAACATCAGGCGCAGCGTGAGACCTTTGGCTATTTACCTCTGAGCGAAATTCAGCAATACGCCGGGATGCCAGCCGGCAGCCGCTTGTTTAACACTCTGCTCATTTTTGAAAACTACCCTGTTGAAGATGCCGTCGATCAGCAAAAGAGTGATGAAACTTCGCCCCTGGGCTTTGACATAGAACGAATCGGCCACGACGAAGCGGCCGATTACGGTATCACCTTAATCGCACTGCCGGGGGAGGCGCTGCGGCTGGATATGAGTTGTACACCAGACGCCTGTTCACAGGTGTCGATGGAAGCGCTGATCGACGGTCTCCGCTGTGTGCTCGAGGGCCTTGCCCTCCCGAACCCCGGTAGGGTAGGAGCCCTTTCCTATCTCACCGAAGACCGAGAAAAGGCGCTGTTTCAATACGGTTGTGGACCGGCACTGGAACCAATGGCAGCGCCCTCTCTGCACGGTCTGCTGGAGGTCCAGGCGCAGGCGCGACCCGATGCGGTGGCCCTGGTTTGTCAGGATCAGCAGCTGACCTACGGCGAACTGGACCGCCGCGCCAATGGTTTGGCCCAGCATTTGATCGCGGCCGGTGTGGAGCCGGAAACGCCCGTGGGCCTCTGCGTCCACCGCTCGCCGTTGATGGTGGTGGGCATGCTCGGCATCCTCAAGGCCGGGGCCTGTTACGTGCCCCTGGATCCCGCCTACCCGCCCAAGCGACTGGCCCATGTGTTGAGCCACAGCGGTATTCGTACCCTGGTGACCCAACAGGCCTTGAGCGCCTCGGGTGCCGTTGATGTGGCCCAGGTGTCGCACCGTATCGACCTGGATCGCCTGCCAGCGACGAGTGTAGAGCGTGCACCTGAGCTTCCCGTGCACCCCGATCAGCTGGCCTATGTTATTTATACTTCAGGCAGCACCGGGCAGCCCAAGGGCGTGCGTCTCACCCACGCCAACGCGGTGAATTTTCTCTCGAGTATGCAGGCTGCGCCCGGCATCAAAGCCCGCGACCGTTTGCTCGCGGTCACCACCTTGTCTTTTGATATCGCCCTGCTGGAACTGTTGTTGCCCCTGAGCGTCGGCGCCTGCGTGAGCATTGTGCCCGAGGAGCGTGTGATGCAGGGCGACTGGTTGGCTGCGGCACTTGCGGACCAGCACATCAGCCTGATGCAGGCCACGCCGGTGACCTGGAAATTGTTGTTGCAAAGCGGTTGGCCCGGGCGTTCCCAACTTGCGGCACTGGTGGGCGGGGAGGCCGTCCCCCCGGCGCTGGCCGCGACCCTGGTAGATAAGGTCGGTAGCCTGTGGAACATGTATGGTCCCACGGAAACCTGCGTGTGGTCGGCGGTGCAGGCGCTGGATGCGGGTTTGACCTCGGGGGGCTCAGTGCCCATCGGCCGCCCCATCCACAACACCCAGCTCTATATTCTCGACCGCGAGGGTCAGCTCTGCCCCGAAGGAGTGGTGGGGGAAGTCCACATCGGCGGTGCGGGCCTGTCACCGGGCTATTTCAAACAGCCGGATCTTAGCGCTCTGCGCTTCGTGCCCAATCCCTATGCACAGACTCCCGGCGAGCGTCTCTACTGCACTGGCGACTTGGGTCGACTGCTGCCTGGCAGTGGTGGGGCCTTGGAGTGCCTGGGGCGTATAGACCAGCAGGTTAAGGTGCGCGGTTTTCGGATTGAGCTTGGAGAGGTGGAGACTGCGCTGCAGCAGCACGCCCAGGTGCAAGATGCGGTGGCCGTGGTGCAAAACAGCGCGGATTCAGGGGACGAGCCAGGGGACGCCCGCCTGGTGGCCTATGTTGTGATGCGTGGGGGCGATACGGAAGCGGCGAGTGCTGAGAAGAGCGCTGAAGAGGTCAGTGCCCTGCGCGAACACCTGGCCGAGCGCCTGCCGTCGTATATGCTGCCCTCCTTTATCGTGCCTCTCGAACGGCTGCCTTTAACGGACAACGGCAAAGTGGATCGGCGAAAACTGCCGCTGTTCGAGCAGGGTACATGGCAGAGCGGGTCTGCAACGCCAGAGGGCCCCACAGAATCCCTGCTGGCCAGCCTCTGGCAGGCCCTGCTGCAGGTTCCCCCGGTGGGGCGGGAGGACAACTTCTTCGAGCTGGGCGGTCACTCGCTGCTGGCCACGCAGTTGGTGTCCCGCATCCGCGCCGCCTTCGGCGTCGACCTGCCGATCCGCTGCCTGTTTGAATACCAGACCCTCAAGGCCCAGGCCCGGGCCCTGGAGCAAGCCTTAAAGCACGGTGCGACCGAGGCCCACCCCCCCCTGGTGCCAGTGCCCCGGGAGCCGGGGCGTGAGGCGCCCCTGTCCTATGCCCAGCAGCGTCTGTGGTTTTTGGGGCAGTACACGGGGCCGAGCGATGTCTACAACATGCCCTTGGCGCTTGAGATTTGTGGTCAGGTCAAGGAGGCGGCACTGCTGAAGGCTCTGGCGGCGTTGTTTGCACGTCACGAGAGTCTGCGCACCTGCTTTCGGGTGCACGGCGACGAGGCTTGGCAGGTGATCGACGCCGAAGGCCCGGCCCTTGCAGTGGAAGCGGTGGAAAGCGAGGCCGAACTGCAGCGCATTGCCGCTGCCGAGCGTCATTACGCCTTTGACCTGGCGGCCGACGCCCTGTGCCGGGTGCGCCTGTTGCGC
>NZ_JBFLAB010000077.1:0-11210 GCF_040742695.1 Microbulbifer discodermiae
CAGCCAAGCTGAATGGTCATGATCCCTTTGCGTATCTGAAAGATGTGATGCAGCGATTACCGATGCATCGCGCCAGTGCTATCGGCGAGCTGCTGCCCCATAACTGGGTTCCTGCTGACAAGGTGTGATGCCCGGACGCTTACCAATAGACGTTGAAAGGGGACGCAATTCAGGGGAGGTGCTTGCAGTACTTTTGATGCGAGGCTTTTGAACTGTAGTGTTTTTGCTATCTGCAATAGAATAAAAATCTGCTACTTTGTTCTTTTTATCTAGGTAGTGGCCCATAAGCATGATTGCAAATGGTACAAAACACTAAATTCAATTTTCACAAAGGAGTCTTTCCCGAAATCTTGTGCAACTTGAAGGGAAGGTAAAATGCAGATAATTGCTAGGGAGCCGAGTAGGGAAACAAGAGATGGAGAAGTACTGGCCGCCTTGAGGGAGGCCCTGTCTTTAATGAATTCCTGTTGCGGTGCCTGCACTAAATTATTGGAATGCCGTAAAGTTGGTATTTACAGAACGTGCCCGCAATTCGAGGCTCAAATTAGGAGCCTTTCGGCAGTAGAAGCTTGAGAGCGTAACTAGGGTCAACAAGGGTTGTTCCGCCAGTTGATTCGGTGTAAGCGTATACGGCAGCTGCAGCTTTTGCCAGTAGCTCCATTTGTTCCTCATTGCTAAGGCTCAGAGATAGAAGTTGCATCTCCTTTTGGGTACGCAATAGAGAATCCCTAAGCAGATCTACGTTTACCCCACCAGATATATTTGCTGCTTCTGAATGTTCGTCTCCATGATAGATATCCAACCAACCATGGTGATACTTCCCTGCATCCTCAATTCGGCGGGCCATGACGTCACCGATATTTCGACGAGGGTTCTTACCGATAATTTGCGATATTCCTGGATTAGGCATATCGAGCGCGCGAGCTAACGCCGCTTGCCCTCCCATTTCCTTGGCGATACGGCGAGCGTTCTCCCTTCTGATTGTCTTAATGTCTAAACGACCTTTGGCGGTGTACACGTTTTGATCTCGAATTTGCCTGTTTAATGACCCCGGCTGTGTTGCCGATAGCGGCAACTTTGGCACAGATTGATTCCTCTTGCATTTGGTCCATACTTGCAACCTTAGTCTAAAAGACATACTCTGTATGTCATGAGTGCACAGCAAGACAAACAGCGATGTAGGGCAGAGACACGCTTAGCGACCCACGTGCGGGATGTTTGGTATCGCAGGCGTGAGCAATTAGCTCGTCTATGCGCTGAGGCTGGATATCCATGTACAGCCGCATATCTGCACCAGGTGGCAAGTGGTCGTCGCAAGGCTAGTCCGGCACTTGCGAAGGCAATAGTTGCAGTCAGTGGCGGTATTTTGACCGAGCAGGACGGCGCTGATTACTGCTATTTGCAATAAACCCCAACTGGCATTTGGAGTGTTGCCAGAGTTATTAGACAGGCCGGCATAGCTCGGGGGGCGCGAAGGCCTATCCCCTCTATAGGTGTTGGTCACCTCAGGCGGACGGCGGGAAAGACCGCTGACAGCCGGGAAAGACCGGCACCAAGCAATCCACCCACAGGATGGAGCTGAGTACAGCGCTCGGGGGGGAGATCCGGCACGACACGACCGCGAAGTGTGTGGAGATACAGTGCCAAGGGCTATAGCCCCGAGCCGGTGGAAGGCCGGCACCTATTACAAAATGACAGGCACAGGGACCGGGATGAAAACGAACTTCCGAAAATCGAATCTACGCACATCACAACCGGTATTTGACCGGCTAAAGGCGGTGGCGAAGCGCTACGGTATCGGCCATGAGCAGTTGGCGAGGATCATCATTGAGACGTCACTCCCCATTTACGAAGCTGAGACTCTCGAAGAGGTTAAAAAAGCCCAGGCAGCCCAAGCCATATTGGGCAAGTACAAAAAGCTGTAAATGGAGGTCCCGATTCGCCGGCGGTACAACATCAATCAAGAGCAGGTTATGCCATGAAAGAAATCATTCCTCAGTTGTTGGCGGAGTTGCCCGAGCATGACCGTCAGCGGTTGGCATTTTGTGGCCGGCGGTTGGATGGCTCGAAGGGCAAAACACAGGCGCAGCTGGCCACACAGCAGGCCGAGATCATTCTGGATGAGGTTACCGAAGAATTGTGCGAGTTAGAGGGGCTAACAGAGACTCTTAAAAACGCTGTCAAGCTTCCAGAAAGTGCAGGGTGAAAACGAATCCATCACTGGTTTGGAGTGACAGAGCAGTTTGTGAGGAAGCAGTAGAAGGGCAGGGACGTCCCGAGCCGGTGAAAGGCCGGCACCTTTTAAAGGTAGCGACAGCGCAATAGAGGCAAGGCAATGAGTGATTTTATAGGGCGCTTACACAAAGAGATCGTCGGACTCACCAACAAAAGGCTTCGTCTCAATGGGTTTTTGGAGTCCAAAGATTACAGCGACTTGGAGAGCGAGGAAAAAGAGCTGCTTCAGGAGCAACGCAAGGTGATGAGCAGGTATCACCGGATATTGATTCAGCGATTGGAAAGGCATGAATCCCACTAACTGCTGCATTTAGATGACTAAGGAAATTATATGCAAATTCGAAAGATCAATGGTGAATTTGTGTTGAAGCCGTTCACAAATTTATCAGAGTCGTTCCTGGAGCGGCTGGTTGAAACTGGCGCGACTATAGAAATCACTGAATATGGTCCCCCAGCCACTGACTCACCTTGCTCGGACCAAAGTGGGCGAGGGGATTCTATGGAAAATACTAGCGATAAAGAGTATTCATCGAAGGTTGTAAATTCTGAATCAATTGCGTTTCCAGTAAATCACGTTCCGACTGACGAGGAACTGAGAGTGTGTGAATGTGAGTCGCCCCAATACGGTGAGCCTCATCCCAGCGTTCATGAGACGGAAGACGAGATGAAAAATCATCGGTCTGACCAACGTATATTGCCCGCCAAGCGCCGTCTGCTTTCTGGCGACTGAATATGTATAACCCAGCAATAGATTTCCAGCTTGCACCTGGGTTGGAGATGTGAAACTCGATTGTTTCGCCGTTCCCTAACGGCCAGTTGCACTTAGCCATTAAGGGTACCCCTCTGTTGTTTTCGTATGAGGGATGAACAGGTTGCAAGTCATAGTTTTTTCTCCGGTGGATGCTGTTGGTGTGGGAACCGTCAGCATACCGAAGGAAGGCGACACCTGCACAGTGGTGTGACAGTCAGGAGAGACTGACACGTTGATTTAACGGACATTATCAGTGGATTCATCGGCCTCAGAAGAGGGCGGAGGCGTCAATGAGCGATAAACGCGCGTTTGAAGGCGTTTGGATTCCAGCGGAACTGTGGCTGTCTAAAGACTTGAGCCTGCAGGAAAAGGTTATGCTGGTGGAAATCAATAGCCTGTCCGTAGACCCTGTCAGAGGCTGTTACAAGTCCAACAAGGCGTTCGCCGAATTCTTCAATCTGTCCCCATCCCGGGTGTCTGAAATCATCTCCAGCCTGGAGAAAAAAGGCTATTTGACGATCACCCAAAAACGCGATGGAAAGCGTATTTGTGAACGCAATATTTTTGTGAGTGGGGGGTATTCGGAATCCCGAAGGGGGTATTCGGAAAACACGGAGAACCCTATTCGGAATCCCGAAGGGGGGTATTCGGAAAACACGGAAGAGAGTAGTACAGGTAAGAGCAATACAGTAAGAGTAATACAAGGGGACGCGCGCGAGCGCGCTCCTGTCCAGCCCAAAAAGTCCAGGGGGCTCGATTTCGCCGGTCTCCCCATCACTGAACACTCGGCGCGTTGTTTCGCCGATTACCGCGAGAAACTACGCAAGCCACTGACCCAGCGAGCGCTGGAGCTGGCCGCCCGTGAAATCCGACAGGCGGGGGACAGTACCGGCATGACCGACGAAGCCCTGGTAGCCGAAGTGGAGCTGGCCGGCTGGCAGGGCGTGAAGGCTGACTGGCTGATCAACCGACTCACCAAACGCGGAGGGCCGCGCAATGGATCATCGCAACCACCCAACCCGTTCACCGACGACACCGACTGGCTCGACGGCGCAACTGGTGAACGAGTTATTCAAACAACTGGCGGGAATCAAGCCGGGCTGGCGGGCGGCCTTCCCGGACCAGTCAGCCATTGCGGTAGTCAAGAACCAGTGGCTGATGGCGCTGATGGAGGCGGGTATTTCTGACTGGAGCACGATCGAAGGGGGGTTGGCTGAGCTTCGGCAAAGCCAGGGGCCATTTCTGCCATCCACCGGGGATTTTATCGCCCTGTGCCGTAAAGCCTCCCTGAAGCACTGGAAAATACCCAGCGAGTCGGAAGCCTTTTCCCTGTTGCAGCGATTTTTTGGCCCGAGGCACGTAAAGCGGGATTTCACCCAGTTGAACCCAGCGGTCTATGCGGCTTACTGCCACATGGACTGGAGCGTAGTGTCACAGATGCCGACCAAAGAGCAAAAGGCCGCTTTTCGGGAGGCTTGGAAGCGGGTTATGCAGGACCTGGCCGATGGCAAGCGCCTTCCTGAACCCCCGGCGCAGGACCGAGTGCTGGAAGAGAAGCCAACTCGGCCATGTGACAGAGGTGTCGCACTGTCGGCCCTGGGAGAGCTGAAGTCCCTCCTTGCCGGCGAGCAAACCACAGCGGAGCGTGCCTGAATGCCGCAGCAGTTCCAGGTCAATAGCCAGGCCAGCCTGCAAGGGTTTTTTAACCACTGCGAACGCCTGTTTGCGGAACACAAGGTAGTGCGTTTCTTTTGGCGTCTGGGCAAGGACCGCAGCCTGGACCAGAACCGCATGTGCTTCGAGCTGTACCAGCGCATTGGCCGATCCCTCTACGGTGACGATAGCGCTCATGCACGGGCAGAGTGCAAGCTGACCGTTGGCGTACCAATTCTGCGGGAGGAAGACGAAAAGTTCCGGGAGAGCTACGACAAGATCATCAAGCCGGTAGCGTATCAGGACAAGCTCTACCTGATGGAATGGTTTCCAGTCACACGCCTGATGACCGTCAAGCAGTGCCAACGCTATATCGACACGGTATTTGATCGGTACACCCTCAAGGGCGTGGACTTTGGAGCATTGCTGGATGCGCAGCACTAAGTTACGCCAGGCAGCGAAGGGTGAGGACTGCACCTTGCGGCTCTACCCGCACTGCAACGGAGACCCGGAGACGGTAGTGCTGTGCCATCTGCCCAGCCACGCCGGTATGGCCCGAAAGTCCCCCGACTGGTGGGGTGTCTATGGCTGCAGCTGCTGTCACGATGTGATAGACGGGCGTTGTAAGACCGAGATACCAAAGATTGAGGTAGAGCGCAGCAAGTTGCGGGCGCTGTTTGAAACTCAAACAAGGATGCGCGATAAGGGGCTGATTCGATGAATGCCACGGATGCAATCGAAATCCGCGACCTGTTATGGGAGTGGTCCCGTGCTAATCCCGAGAGACCGGGAGATTCGGTCAGTTGGCCTCGTGCAACCTCCTACGGCCTAAAGGTGCCCAGTGGTCGTCCGCAGCACTCCGAGCCTATCGACTACGTGCGCGCCGAACAGACAGATAAAGCGGTCCTGGTTTACCTGAATACAGTCAGGAGGCGCAAGAACAGTGACCGTGCCAACTTGGAGGAGCAGGTGTTTTGGCTCCGTTATTACCATCATTGGGATGTGAGGAGTGTCGCGAGGAGGGTCAAAAAGTCGAAGCCCTGGGTTGAGAAAATGTGTCAAATTGTTGAAGCGACAGTAGAGGCGCTTTTTTTGGCGGATAATTCATTATAACTGTATTTTAAATCAGCCTGTACGTATTGACAGCATACGTCCATATGGATTAAAGTCAGGCAGGCTGCGGAAATTTCACGCAGCGATCATCCTGATAGGCCGCCATAAGTCGGCTTTTACTGTAAAACAAATACTCCCCTAATTCACGACCTCGCCGGTTGATCCTGGCGGGGTTTTTTTATTTCCGGTGATCTCATGTTCAAGAACGACTACTTCACCGAGGAGGAGTTGGCTTGCCGTTGTTGTGGCAAAAACCACTTCTCGGATGACACCTTGCGCCGATTGATCAGGGTGAGGGAGCGGTTTGCCAAACCAATGGTGATCAACTCGGGTTATCGCTGTCCCGCGCATTGCGCCAAGATCGGCTCCACCATGACGCATACCACGGGGCAGGCGGTGGATGTATCTGTTGCTGGTGGGCGGGCCTATGAGCTGCTGAGTATCGCGCAGGAGGAGGGCTTTACCGGTATCGGTGTGAAGCAGAAGGGGGCTCATGGCGGACGATTCCTCCATCTGGATGATCTTGAGCCCGTACCGGGCGAGCGCGCTAGGCCTACTGTGTGGAGCTATTAATAAAAGTGGTACTGATGTACTGGTGTCGCTTGACGAGGTTAATTTTTGCCTCCACAATAGAGGGTGAAAAAATTAACCTGGGTTTCATTTATGTCTGTCTCACGAATCTATCGGGAGCCCCATGAAGTACCGGGAAAGCTTTCCCTCTATGATGTATCTGTGTCTGAACTTCAGCAGGTCGCTTTGGCGGCGATTTCGGCCCGCAATGAGGCCACTTCGCTTCATCCCTTGAACGCCCCCGGAATGTACTCTTATATGGCCGGGGTCGCCGCATTGAGAGCACTTTTCATCCAAAAACCAGGCTGGAAGATAGCTCGGCCGAACGGCGTTGAGGCGATTAGGAACGAACGGCTGGAAATGCTGATCCTGTTTCAGAACGTGGATTGTGCCTGTGGGGAGCACGATCCGAACCCTGTAAGTAGTAAAGGGAAAGGTGTAGCCGCTCTGGTGGATAGCCGCGACGGCTACCTTTGGGACTATATGGCGGAAGAAGCCCGGCGAGACGAGAATCTGCACACATGGTTCTTTTGTGTATCCTGCAACGGAGACGAAGTGAGAGCAGAGCTTTCGCGTCCGAGATCGGTTGAAAATGGAAATTTCGGTACCTTTATGGAACGCATCTTTATCCTTCAGGATGAGGACTGGAGCCGGGCAGTGGATGAAAGTGATGCCGATAACCTGGGTGAAGAGTTCGATATAAGGGTTACAAAAAAGGGGTAGTCATGTTCAATCCTTCAAGGTTGACTATTGCCAGAAAGCGCAGGCGGCTTACTGGCAGGGAGTTAGCTGGCTTTGCGGGTATAACGCCTAAACACTTGTCGGGGATCGAAAAGGGCAAGGTCGAGAATGTCGGGGATGCGACGATTACAGCGCTCGCCAAAGCTTTGAGTTATCCGGTCGCCTTTTTTGCGGGCAACGATATCGACATGCCCACAAAGGATACGGCGGCCTTCCGCAGTCTGTCCGCCATGTCGGCCAAGGAGCGCGAGGCGGCTCTGTCCGCCGGATCGCTGGCACACTTGCTGGCGGACTGGGCGTCTGAGCGTTTCAATCTGCCGGAATTGGACTTGATTGATATTGATGCGCGGCATGGCATGAGTCCCGAGGCGTCGGCGAAAGCTTTACGTTCCTATTGGGGGCTTGGAGAACGTCCGGTGTCCAATGTGGTAAAGCTGCTGGAGTCCAAAGGGATCAGGATTTTTTCATTGGCTGAAGATACCAAAAACGTCGACGCCTTCTCCTGCTGGCGAAACGGTGTCCCCTACATTTTCCTGAACACGTTCAAGACCGCGGAACGCAGCCGTTTTGATGCCATGCACGAGCTGGGTCACCTGGTTCTGCACCGCCATGGCAAGCCTCAGGGGCGCCAGGCGGAAAGTGAGGCGGACAGTTTCGCTTCCTATTTCCTGATGCCGTCCATGGATCTAGTTGCGAACATCCCGTTTGTCACTTCCCTGAAGCAACTGGTTCAGGCCAAGAAGCGCTGGGGGGTTTCCGTTGCTGCTTTGGCTTATCGGCTGCACAAGGCCGGTAAACTGAGCGACTGGCAGTACCGAAACTTCTGCATGCGTATCAACAAGCAGTTTGGCCAGTCTGAACCCGATGGGTTGCCCAGGGAGCGTTCCATCGTTTGGGAAAAAATATTCCGGGAACTCTGGAAGGAACGAACTACTAGAGAACAGGTGGCCAAAGAGTTGTGCCTCCCCCTTGAGGAGGTGGATGGGCTGGTATTCAATCTGTCGGAGGCCAACCCATCAACTGGCACTAGGTCGGTGGGTGCTCCACAACTCAGATTGGCCTAATCAGGCCCATTCCCGGTCCGGCACAAAGAGTATCTGTAAGGCCCTGTCTGAACGGTGGGGCTTGCCGCGCACGGGGTCAGACAGATCATTGTTATATAGGATTGATACCCTATCCCCAAGTTGAAGGAGCCTATTCATAGAAGTTGGACAATCTCAGGTCCAACTTATCACTATTTTTGGCTGACACCTTTTTGGCGCCTTTAGGCTTTAGCTGTGTAAATTAACTACTTTGCGTTTGTTGTCTTTATCAGACACCCAATCATTTAAACCGGCCACTGAGCCGGTTTTTTTATGCCCGGAGATAACTATGAGCTGGAAAGCAATCGTTAAAAGCGTGGCCCCGACCCTGGGCGCTGCCTTGGGTGGTCCTGTAGCTGGTACTGCGGTGAAGTTCCTCTCGGATCATTTCCTGCAGGATGGTGAGGGTAGTGAGCAGGACATAGCGGAACTGGTACAGAACGCGAGCCCTGAGAAGCTGCTGGAGCTGCGGAATCTCGACAACGATTTTAAGGTGAAGATGCGCGAGCTGGATATCGATGTGTACCAGCTTGAGGTGGAGGACCGCAAGAGTGCAAGGGAACTAGGCATTAAAGGTGGCCTGTGGGTTCAGGCGGCGCTGTCGTTTGTGTTTATCAGCGGCTATTTCTTCCTGACCTACCTGCTGTTCTCCGGTAGTGTCGAGGTAACCCCGGCATTCGAACAGACCGGAACTCTGATGCTCGGCGTGATCACCGGCGCAATACCAATGATCCTGCAGTTCTGGTACGGCTCCAGCCAAGGAAGTAAGGAAAAGACAAAGGCGATGGTGAAACCATGACCGTTCACGACCTGATGCGAGAGGTGGCGGAGAAGGCTGGCCACGCCACGACGGTAACCGCCGGTGCTATTGGCAGCCTCTACAGCCTGTTTGTCCAAAACCCCATTGGCTTTATCTGTGCTTCGGTAGCGGTCGCCTCCTTTGTGATGAATTGGTACTACAGCCACCAGCGCCACAAGATGGCGAAAGCGCAGCAAGAGCGGGGAGAGTAATGGCCCTCAAGGATAAGCAGAAGCTATTCGTCATCGAGTATTTGAAGGATTTGAACGCTACTCAGGCCGCGATACGAGCAGGGTACAGTAAACGCACAGCGCATTCTCAGGGCCCGCGCCTGTTGGAGAATGTTGGAGTCAAAGCTGCTATTGAAAAGGCCCGAGAATCCCGCTCAGAGCGCACTCAGGTAGACGCGGACTATGTACTGAAGCGCCTGGCCGAGATTGACCAGATGGATGTGCTGGACATTCTCGCAGATGACGGTTCACTGAAGCCGATCCGGGAATGGCCGAAGGTTTGGCGCCAATTCCTTTCCGGCATGGAACTAACGGAACTCTGGGAAGGCAGTGGTTATCAGCGCCAGATTGTTGGTGTGCTCAAGAAGATCAAGTGGCCGGACAAGGTGAAGAACCTGGAACTGCTGGGCAAGCATGTGAATGTTCAGGCATTTCGTGAGCAGAAGGAGGTCAAAGTAACTCTGCAGTCGCTGATTGATGATCTGATAGAGTAGTGGATGGCGTCTAGCCCAGGTATTTACTTAGGGTCGACAATCAGCATAATAGTGGTCATGAAGACCTCAATGTAGTGCAATTGGACGAGTTAAGTGAAATGCTTACAGAGGATTTTAAAAAATATAAGAGGGGTAAACCTCCCCGTTGTGGGTGGTGGAATAAGCTGGCAACCATCTCAAATTGAAGAATTAGAAGTTGACATAAATTTCCCAACTAAAAGTGGCTTGAAAAATAAACTGGAAGATGAAGGTTACGATGTTCGTTGGAGTTCATCTAAAAAACTTCAAACGAGAATTCATAATGAAGGTTGGGAAAAGGTTGTCTGGAAGAATGCTAAAGGTGATAAATTTCATTTAAAGTCAACCGATGGGTTGTTAATTAGACTTAAAAGATAATCCTTAGCAGGTTTTGGCGAGGTCATTATAAGGCTTGCTACGTCCTGTGTCATATGCTAAAAAATTAACCTAAAAAGGCATAAAAAAGTAATGGAATTATCCGTTGGATTAAATTTAATTGGGCTGCTGTTAATTACTTTCGGAAGTATTTCAGCCGCAAAAGCTACACCAGCGCCTAAATACAATCCAGATGGATCTGTCTCTTTGGTCGGGGAACCAGATAAGAAAAAGAGGATTGCTATGTATAAAAGACAAAAGAGATTTCCTAAGTTCTTATCTTTAATTGGCATTGGAGCTCTTATTCAAGCCTTCGCTCTACTACTTGAGAAATTTTATTAATAAATATAAGCAGTATATCAACTGACTTGCTTAGGCTGGTATATTAGTATTAGGAATACTGAATCGTAGCCATACAGCTTATATAACCTAAGGCCCGCCCAGCGCGGGCTTTTTTGTGCCCGTTAATCCTGTTTTTGTGAAGGCGACTGAATAATCCCTGTTGACGAGATGACTGATTCATGGACCTGCAAGCGGAGATCTCCTTGGATGAAGTGGAGAAGGTTCGGGATCTGATCAAACGCTGTGTGCACGACTTTCCTTTTTTTGCGCTGAAGCAGCTGAAGATTGCCACCAAACGCGGTGCTTTGGAGCCGTTAAAACTCAACCGGGCGCAGAAGTACGTCCATGAGCGGCTGGAAGAACAACTGTTCGAGCTGGGCATGGTGCGGGCACTGATTCTCAAGGGGCGCCAGCAGGGTATCAGTACTTATGTGGAGGGGCGCTACTACTGGAAGACCCGGTTCCGCAAGGCGGTTAAGGCGTTTATTTTGACGCATCTGCAGCAGGCCACCGACAACCTGTTCGATATGGTGTTCCGGTACCACGACAATCTGCACCCGCTATTGAAGCCGGCCACCAGCAGCGCCAGTTCTAAGGAGTTGCAGTTTGTGCAGAACGACAGCGGCTACAAGGTGGCGACAGCCGGTAGCAAAGGCGCCGGTCGTTCTAGGGCCTGTTAACACTAATTAGCCGGTCAGCGATCAATGAAAAGTTGATGAAGAACTTAAAAACGACATCCAACTTATCAAATCGACTAAATATTCTTCGGAAACCTTTCAAGCGGCGAAACAGACGCTCTACTTCATT
>NZ_JBFLAB010000078.1:0-11120 GCF_040742695.1 Microbulbifer discodermiae
GTACGACAAAGAGATGTATAAAAAGCGAAATGAAGTAGAGCGTCTGTTTCGCCGCTTGAAAGGTTTCCGAAGAATATTTAGTCGATTTGATAAGTTGGATGTCGTTTTTAAGTTCTTCATCAACTTTTCATTGATCGCTGACCGACTAATTAGTGTTAACAGGCCCTAGCCACCAGCAGTCAAATGCTTAATCAGGCTGTAGCCACCCCAATCAGAATTGACATTGGTCCGTACTAAAGACGCGACCATCGACTTAACACAAAATACTCGGTCTTTTCCTATGCGGAAGAAGAGATAGGGGAAATGTCTAAGGAAAGGTCGCCGGCTAGAAAGCAGCATAAACCCACGATTTGGCAAGGGGCACGCATTCTCAACACTAATTTATCGATCAAGAGTGAGGAGCGTCTAGTGTTCCACATTATGCATTGGTGGGTTCGCGCAGTTACTGATGAGTAAATTAAAATATATAGGTCGAAATAAAATGAAACAAGATGCGATAAAAAGCCATGACGGCATAGAACTTCATTATGCCGTAACTGATATCAAAGAAGACAAGCCCTGGATTGCCCTTATTTTTCCTTTTGGTTTAAAGTTGGACCTGGCCATACCATTTCTGCAGTTTTTTGAGCCCCAATACAATGTAGTCGTGTGGGAAACGCGCTCAATCCTGGAGGATTCAACACGCGAAGTTGGGAAGGAAGAATTTTCTATAGAAAATCACCTATCGGATATGAAAACTATCCTGGACTTATTCCCCAGTGAAAAATACATTGTAGTGGGTTACTGTTCAGGTGCCGGTATTGCATTGGGTGCTGCAAACCGGTATCCCAACCTGATTGATGATCTGCTGTTGGTCCACGGTGAATACACGATGCTAAAGCTCGAAGAGTGTACAACCAATTTTGCCAGGGAAATCGACAGTTTGCTTTCCATGGCTGGAAAGGATGAAAGTTATCTACAGTCCGTATTCGATAAGATAAAGCAGGAACGCTTGGAAGAGACATCCAACCGGCCAGATGGCATAGACATGCCATTTACCCGTCTTGAATTTTTACGTCGCCATTCGGCAAACTATTTATCTTATAAAGCCAATGATTTTGAGCATCTCGCTCAATGGGTGCCTCATAAAACTTTGTTGATGAGTGGAGAGCTGGATGCTCAGGCAAATGTGGAAAGCACCAAAAGGATTGCATCGCTCATTCCTAATGCGGAAGTGTATATCGATCCCGACGCAGATCACTATGGGTTGCTGCGCGAAGATTCCAATACATTAATCACCATTTGGAATTATCTGTATGGGCAACAAGCAAATGCAGCTTGAGCGTTACCCTTCGATTCTTGAGCGTTTTAATTGGGTTTGTGTGCACAAACCTGATAATATCGCTATCAAATATCTGAATCGCAGTTTGAGTTATCGAGAGCTCGAAAAATGTTCGAACTATCTGGCTAAACACCTGTCTGAATGTGGCGTTACTTCTGGAGATATTGTCGCTATCGCCTTGCCGAGAAGTTTTGAGATGGTAATTTCAATGATAGCCATTCTCAAATGCGGTGCCGCCTACTTTCCGCTAGACGAATCCAACCCCATTGCCCGGAACCATTTATGTCTCACAATTTCCAAGGCGAAACTGGTTGTGTGCAATGCAGCTTCAAGAGTTCAATATGCAAAGCATTGTTCTGTAGTCAACATCGACGACGTTGATGTCTTTCAGTCTCAATATGAGCTTGGTCCTGAACGAGATATTCACGAGGAAGATAAAGCCTACGTCATGTTTACCTCGGGTTCCACCGGGAATCCAAAAGGCGTTATTGTGCCTCACCGAGCTGTATCGAGGCTGGTCATCAAAACCAACTTTATTGAAATCAACGAGTCCGATTCTATTTTGCAATTCGCGCCTGCGTCGTTTGATGCCTCGACATTCGAAATCTGGGGTGCTCTACTAAATGGCGCCACGCTTGTATTGTATTCAGGTGCCGTATTGGACCCTAATTTACTCAAACGGGAGCTTCTGGACAACAAAGTCACGATAATGTGGCTCACAGCGGCGCTTTTCCATTTGGTATCCGAGCGATTTATCGAAGCGTTAAAACCTTTGCGAGTAATGCTCGCCGGAGGTGATGTGTTAAATAGCAAAAATATTTTAACCGTTCTTGAGAATATTCCTAATATTACCGTTGTGAACGGCTATGGACCTACGGAAAATACCACATTTACATGCTGTCATAGAATGACTGCTAGCAACCCTCCGGGGATGCATGTTCCTATCGGTAGAGCCGTTAGTGGTACATCTATTCACATCTTGGACGAACAGGACAGGGCGGTTAACCCGGGTGAGGTGGGCGAGCTAATCGTTAGCGGTGCCGGAGTAGCACTCGGTTATCTTGGTGACAGCAAGTGTGCTAATGCATTTTTTACTAATAGCGATATTGATGAAGGCTTACTTTATCGAACGGGTGATCTTGTGTGCGAAAATCCGTCAGGCGAGCTATCATTTATTGGTCGCCGTGATAATCAGATAAAGATTCGTGGCTATCGCATATCGCTAGAGGAAATTCGCAGTGCCATTGCCGCTATCTCTGAGGTTATTGATGCACTTGTGATTCGAAAAGTAATGGATTCAGGAGATCAACTCTTAGTTGCATATATCGCTATTGGTGAAACTAGCGAGCTTACAATAAAAATAATTCGCGAAAAATTACTTAAGATTTTGCCCGCATATATGATTCCCGATCAAATTATAGTGAATTCCGATCTCCCTATAAATTCCAATGGTAAAATCGACAAGGCAAAGATTCAATCCGCCGATATGAATTGAAATTATATAGCCTAAAATAATTAAAAAGGAGTGGGCACATAATTGTTTCAATTTTTAATGACAGGGAAGCAATGCTAAGGTTGCTGATAAAACTAATTTTTTAGAACTTGACGTACCATCATTGAAAATCGTGAGATTTTAAAAAAGCCATCTTCCGCGCGCCTAAACTATGGAAGAGTGAAAATTGCTGTATTTTTAAAAGACGATTATCTTAAACTTAAGACTGTGGCTTGGCTGACTTCGTATCCACTGCGGAGCAGAGCATCAAGATAATTTTTTGGGCATAAGATGGCGATGGCGACTTCGTCCTCTGCAATGAGACCGCTTTGAGCTGCAATAAATACCGTATGATGTTGGTTTAAGCTAGAACAAGTTCGATCATAATCGAATAGTCAGCAAGGGCGCACGCAATATGTTCTTTTTAAAGATCCCCTAAACCCATTAGAAGTCTGCTATGTCAACATCTCGTAAATCGGTCTATTTGCTGGCAGATAGTCATCAATTGTTCTGGCCGCCCGAGAATAATTCACTTATTTCAATGATTAGAGAAGATCTCGATGTCAATAGTGGTAAGGCATTTAAAGCCGCCTACTTGGGTATGTCAAACGGTGATCAAACAGAGTTTTACCAATTATTTCAGGCAGCAATGAATAATATTGGCGCTCACGAAGCACGTATGGTAAAAGCCGATGCAGCCGATGAAGATCTGGACTTTCTTAAGGAGGCGAATTTACTACTGCTCGCTGGAGGCGAAGTCGGTCTAGGATGGTCAGTTATGCAAAAAGCGGGCTATGATGCGATTTTTACTGAGCGATTTCTTGCAGGCTCAGTACTCGTGGGAGTATCTGCGGGAGCGGTGCAACTTGGTATGGGGTTTAAGGAAGAGGGGCAGTCTTTTATTTCCACAACAAAAATTGTTCCCTTCTATATCGATGCACACGACGAGCAGAGGCAGTGGTGCCGTCTGAAGTCTCTGCTTGGTGGTCAGGAGGATTTTGCAAAAGGCTATGGTATCCCTAAGGGAGGTGCTATGGTAGTCCATGCAGATACGATACTGGAGCCTTTACAAATACCTGTAGAGGAATTTTTCCGGGAGCCTTCCGCCAATGCAGTTCTGCGGAGCAATATATTGATGCCGAGAGGAGTGCGGTCTGACGATGTCAGTTAATTGGACCGGGTGCAGTTTTAGACAGGCAGCATGGTACGAGAGCAGATTTGCTAGCCCGCTATGTGCATTTCCCCTTTATTTATATGTATCCTATAAATCCAGAATATCATGATTAACTCTCGTTGTTTAACAATAAGGTCGCGATTATGAGCGCAACGGCAAAGCCCGAAGTGGTGGTCCAGGAAGGCATCAATACGTTAAAAAAACTGCTTCCCTATTTTTCAAGTCATACGTCGCTACTGGTGATCGGCCTGTTGTCCATGTTAATTGGTATCGCAATGTCGTTCAGCGTGGGTTTTTTGATCCGCTATGTAGTTGATGCATTTCCGGAAACCCAGTCAGAAGCTGTGCAATTTCTTGATAACGCACTGCTGGTAGCCTTTGCCTACATTATTGTGTCAGGTATTGCTGGCTTTGTTGCCGGTGTGTGTTTAAGAAAGTTGTCACAGAATATTGCCCGTGATGTACGCAAGGATATATTTAAGAATTTAATTAATCGAAGTATGGCCTATATTGGTCAACAGTCTAGTGGTGACATTCACACAAGAGTAGTCGCGGATGCCGGTGCGGTTGGCCGTTTTCTTGCTGAGCAAGTGCCAACGATTATTACGGCAGGATTGACCATGCTAGTGGGCGTAGTGGGTGCATTGTTCATCAGTACCAAGCTGACCTTAATCGTGCTTTGTGCTTTGCCCTTTGTGTTTCTCCCCGTAATTTTTGTTAGCAAACGTTTGCGCATACTCGGGCGGGAGGTGCAGACGGCGATAGCAACACTGGGGTCCTTTACCGGTGAAGTGTTTCGCAATATTAAAGTTGTGCGCGCCTATAACCGGGGTCGGGAAGAGTCGCATATTTTTGGAAAAAAAGCGCAGAATGTCGTCGATTTTCGAATGAAAACACTGCACGTAGAGCTCAGTGTTTCACTTTTGGTTGAATCCCTTGCCTTGATGGCTTTTGTCGTACTGTTGTGGTCTTCTGGCAAGGATATTTTTACTGGTGGTATGACTGTTGGCCAGCTTATAGCCTTTGCTTACTTTTCACTAATGATCGTCCAGTCCGGTATGCGTTTTTTGAAGGTGGTTACCTCTTTAAATGTTGCTGTGGGCACATCTAAAAAGGTCTTGGAGTATATCGCCGATGAAAAGGTGGAATGGCCGACGTCAGTGGAAGCAAGTGAATTTGTAGGGATGGTCGAATTTAAGAATCTATTTTTTCGCTATCCGGAAAGACCGGATGTGGAGGTGCTAAAAGGTCTGAATCTCAATATACGGCCCGGAACCCATTTGGCACTTGTCGGACATTCCGGCGCTGGAAAGTCCACATTGTTTGAACTCTTATTAAAGCTTTATGACGAATACGAAGGCGAAATCTGTGTCGATGGCAAAGACCTGCGATTGGTTGACACAGTTGCATTTCGCTCCGCCATTGGCTATGTACCACAGTCGGAAAGTTTGTTCAGTGGCAGTGTGAAAGATAATATCGCGTATGGTTCCGACGGAGTGAGTGAAGAGCACATCGTGGCAGCAGCGCAAATGGCTCAGGCTGACGAGTTTATACGCAATCTGCCTGCAGGCTACGAGACAGATTTGGGCGAAGTGGGAGGGAGACTCTCCGGTGGTCAGAAGCAACGAATAGCACTGGCTCGTGCGCTGTTGAGAGATCCGAAAATATTACTTCTTGATGAGGCGAAAAGCGCTTTGGATTCAGAAAGCGAACGCCAGGTGGCGCAGGCGATAAACCAATGGGCGGAGTCGCGTAATGCGACCGTTATTTCAATTGCACACAGGCCGTCGACTATTCGTCAGGCCGATACGGTGGCGGTTGTCGATAAGGGAGTGGTTGTTGATCAAGGAGATCACGATAGTTTACTCAAGCGCTGCCCAATATATGAAAGATTGGTCTTCGAGCAATCGGAAAAACTTGAAGCGTCAGAGGTCCCTGACACAATGGAAACGTAATCCATTGTGGCGACAAATGCATCGGAACAATTGGCTTTTATTCAAACTATAAGGCGCAGTTGAACACGGAGTTTGTGTTGATACATAACGACATGAGACGAGGCGTTGATCACAGGTAAAGGCTGTGCCCCTTACCTGGAGCGACAATACTGCTTTCCGGCTTTAAGTCCAGTTCAACGCTGTGGGGCGCTATTGAATTAGTCCGATATGTGAGCATACATCTGAATGTTTTATGTACAATTCAAGGTGTTGTGAAAGGAATCAGTAGTCAACAGTGGTGTGTGGATTTAAGCTAGTCCCTTCTGGATGAGAGCTGGTCTCACGCAACACACAACAACATAGGTGTCACTATGAGTTCAGAAAACAAGCATGAAAAAGAAAGTAAGCATATGGCCTTGGCGATGTCTTATGGTGCCTCTTTTGGGCTCACGATCGGTCTTATGGTCGGGCTCTTTGCTGGGAATATTGGTTTGGGAATTGCTTTTGGCGCTGGTTTTGGCTGCACCTTGGGGCTACTGTACAGCATCATATTTAATCGCCGTTAACGCTATCACATAAAAGAAAGCGGGACTTCAGCGGCCGGCGGTACGCCAATTAAATTCCGTCTTTCGAGCGCAATAGTGGTATGACACTCTATAGGTGAATGATGAGTGATAAAACTCTTTATCTTAGGGAAGACGTTTATTTCGAGCCCTTGTTTAATCAGTGGTACTGCTGGTCGATGCTAATTCCGCCGGTAACGGCGGCGCGCTACACGGTGAGTACGCATCGAAGGATTATGAAGTCTTTTGTCAACAACTACGACCTGCATATTAGTGCAGTTAAAGAGTCGGTGGTTACGGGAGGCGATTTTCTCAATTGCACGAAGGAGCAGGTGGGTGATGTTCAAGCCCTGATTGATCACATAGATCGGGATCTACCTGATGTGGTGGCTATAGCCAACGCCATCCGGGATGTCGACAATATGCTTGTTGAACATACAAATGGACACAGCATAGAATATTTTTATCAAAAATTGCCCGCCGAACTAAGCGGCTACATCGAGCTGGTGATGGACCTTCAGCATCGCCCCACCTATCGTTTGATTGAACCCCTACTATACAAAAGCTCCTACTATAAACCTGAGTTACAGGCGCTTTCCTTCGGGATGTGGTCCAAGGTGGATGATCGGCCCTTTGTGTTGAGTACGCCACGCTTGCCTGATAATAATCATCTTGAAGTGAAACAAAGCTTTAACGCCTCTTTTGTTGATGCTTTATTTCGCGCTCGCGAATTTCCGGTCTCACAACAGTGTGTAGAATCCTGGTTTGCCGACGTAAAAACCCGCGGCGGCCTAGACTACCGAGAACTCTTTACGCAACAAACGAGTAACCATCCCTATACCTCGGTTGATCAGGGCGTGCGTGTACAATATATGGGGCACGCCGGCTTTATGCTTGAGTCGAAAAATACTTGTGTGTTGATTGACCCAGTGATTGCCAGTCGAGGAGAAAGCTTTGCCAATGATGTGTGCAGTTTCAGCCAAATTCCACCAAATATTGACTGTATCTGTTTGACGCATAATCACCAGGATCATGTGAATATCGAGTCATTGTTGCAACTACGATACAAGACCAAAAAAATTCTCGTGCCAAAAAATAACGGAGGTTCCCTTGCAGATCCCTCTCTTAAGCTGATGTTGCAGCAGCTGCAATTTGACGTGGTGGAAATGGACGAGCTGGAAGTCTTTGCATTAACTGGTGGGCAAATTACCAGCATCCCTTTTTTAGGTGAGCACGGCGATTTGAACGTACGTAGTAAAACCGCCTGGTTGGTTGAGCTTGAAGGGAAAAAGTGTTTCTTTGGGGCCGATTCTGCAAATCCCGATATAAATCTGTATCGACACATGCGTGATCTGCTCGCTGACCTTGACGTTTACGCCATCGGAATGGAGTGTGTGGGTGCTCCCTATACCTGGCTCTACGGCGCTTTGCATACAAAGGTGGTAGCAAAAACGATCAAGGAATCGCGGCGACTCAACGGCTCTGACTGTGAGCAGGCTCTTGCTGTTGTTGAATTGCTGAAGCCTGCGCGGGTGTATCTGTATGCTCTCGGCATGGAACCCTGGTACAAGTACTTTATGGGCCTTGAGTACGATGACGATTCGAAGCAGATCGTCGAATCGAATAGGATGTTGCAAGCCTGTGCGGACCGCGGCATTCATGCGGAAACCATGTACGGCAAGCATTTGACCTTACTTCAGTAATCTGAATTGTTCTAGATGTTTTTGCCCAGGTTGCAGCTAATAACTGGGCCATCCAATCTCGCTTAAAGACGCTGCCGGCAAATAATTCCCCCTAATGTGCTGGCAGTTTATGAAAATCTCCTGAAAGCGAATATTCATAGTGCAGTCAATTCCCATCGAACGCGTGACGCTCAATGATTTTTTTGAGCGGTGTTATGCGCAGTCTTATCCTGTTGTGATTACGGACGTGGTACAAAAGTGGCCTGCTTTCGATTGCTGGTCGCCGGAGTATTTTGTCCATACCATGGCGGAGAAGCGGGTGCAGGTGGCCTATACCCAGGAAGATACCTTTGCTTATCAAAATGGCGAGCCCAAATATGGTCGGGCGAATCTACCCCTCGCTCAAGCTCTTGAAAAGGTATTGCAAACTCAACCAGATGGTGTTCGTTTTTTTCTGATGCAGCAGCCCATGGCGAGCGCCTATCCGGAGTTGATGGATGACATACGTATTCCAGATTGGCTGGACGAAAACCTGATTACGATCAATTTTTGGGTGGGGTCCAAAGGCGCGTTTACGCCCCTTCATTTTGATACGGAAGACAATTTTATTGCCCAGGTATTTGGTAGAAAACGCTTCACGCTCTATGATCCGGCACAGTTGGATTGCCTTTATCCAAATGATAAAACAGATAAGTACTCACATTTAAGTCGCGTCAATATCGCACATCCTGATCATCACGCTCACCCCCAATTTCATCATGCCGAACCTATTACTGTTACTCTGGATGCTGGTGAAATGCTGTATTTGCCATCGCACTGGTGGCATGCAGTGCAGTCGATAAACGTCAATGCCATGGTAAACTTTTGGCAGCAGAGTAATGATTTGAAGCTGTATCTGGAAAATCCCACAGGTATCCATTCCCTCTGGTATCTGTATCAGGATAACCTTCTACAGTCGCTCGATGGCCTGCTAGATGCGAAAAATACGTCATTTTTGGCCTGCGCAGAAGTGATGCTGAATCGTGATAGACAGGCGGCGGTATTGCTCGCCCATGCCGGGCTGATCGACGCATTAATGCGCCTGGACTTATGCGAGGGCGCAACCAAAAAAAGCCCCAATGAGTTACAGAACTTGATTGGCGAGTTCTATCGACGAGGACGCCTATCGGACGTCGACTTGGAAAAAATTCAGAATTGGCGATTCCTCGCTCTGCAGACATTTACCGACGAGGTTGGGCCGGCTGATGCCGCGGCCATGGTCGACGATGTGAAATTATTTCTCCAGCAGCTTTAATCCACTAGATTTCTCAATGAGTGACGACCCTTCAGTGAACTTTGTTCTGGATTCCGCGCACGCGCAAAAGCGCAGCGGTACACCCCTACTACTTTCCCCCATTCAGAAGCGCCTTTGGTTTCTTTCTCAATTTACCGGTCCGTCTCACATACTCAATTTATTTCGCGCCTGGCAATTGCGGGGCAGTACCGGCGGCTCTGAGCTTGAACAGCAACTGAGAAAAATCATCGAGCGGCACGAGCTGTTGAGGGCACGTTTTACAGTAGAAGCGGGAGCGATCTGCCAGGTGTTTGACAGGCCTGTTGACGCCTGTGTGTTCATGAAAAGCTGCCGCGAGTGCGAGGTGAAGTCTATCGTGCAGCGCGAGCGCTCGCATGTGTTTAATGTCAACGAGGATGCCCTTTGTCGATTGATGGCACTTAGTTGCATCGATACCGGTCGGGTGTATGTGCTCATCACCCTTCATCAATTAATTGCAGATGACCGCTCATTGACTCTGTTGGCGGATGACCTTCAGAAGTACGCTGTCGATGTGGCACAAACGCCTAAGGGATCATTTAGCAAGTATTCTATGGAGCAAAATGCGCTTGCTGAACAGGAAGAGTACCCGTCGCTACTGACCTTTTGGCGGGTGTCTTTACAAAATATTCCCGCGCTGCTGACGTTACCTGCGGAGCGCGCACGTCCACCCGAGCGAACTTATCGCGGCGGGCACCTTACCGCTGCGCTAAGGGGCGACTTGATCGCTGGACTTCCACAGCTGGGTAACAGTCACGATCTCCATCTCGATGATGTGTTTCTGGCGTCCTTTATGGTTCTGCTCAATCGTTACACGCGGCAGGAGCATATTGCCGTGGGTACGGCTATTGACTATCGCACGGGGGAGGACGCTAGGGCGGTGGTGGGCCCGCTGACTAATACACTGCCGGTATGCGGCTGTGTGAGCGACGATCCAAGAGTACTGGATTTTATTCGCCAAATTGCCAGGGTTCGGGAACAAGTTTGTCGACACGGTAAGCTGCCCTTTGAGCAGTTGGTGGATGAGTTGAGTATGGAGCGCAACCTGAGTTATGCGCCTGTATTCCAGGCGCTGATGACTGTGGAAAGAGACCATGAAGCTGGGCCAGCTCAATGGTCTCCTGTGGATAGCTCTTTCGAAGGCAGCGCCTGTATTGCCCTGTACGATCTTGCGCTGAAAATCTCAATGTCATCGGGGGGTGTTTCGGCTCGTCTGGAATACAGCTGCGACCTGTTTGAGGCGGATTGGGCCGAGGGCTTGTTGGCCCACTATCAGCAGTTGCTCGCCGCTATGGTGGCCACGCCCGAGCGGCGGCTGTCGCAGCTGGCCATGCTGAGCGATGTCGAACGTTACCGGCAGATTGTGCTCTGGAATGACAGCGGCGAGGCAGCGCTGGAAAATCCGGCTCGCCATCAAGAGCCTACCATTGTTGCGCTGTTTGAACAGCAGGTTGAACGGCGGCCCGAGGCTGTTGCTCTGACCCTGATCGCCGACGGCCAGTCTGGCCGGCAACTCAGTTCGCACCTCACCTATGATGAACTCGAACGCCGTGCCAACCGCCTGGCCCGTCTGCTGGTGCAGCGTGACATTGGCCCGGAAAGCCGGGTCGGTATCGGCACCGGGCGCAACCTGTCCATGGTG
>NZ_JBFLAB010000079.1:0-11066 GCF_040742695.1 Microbulbifer discodermiae
AAATGAAGTAGAGCGTCTGTTTCGCCGCTTGAAAGGTTTCCGAAGAATATTTAGTCGATTTGATAAGTTGGATGTCGTTTTTAAGTTCTTCATCAACTTTTCATTGATCGCTGACCGGCTAATTAGTGTTAACAGGCCCTAGCTTCAACTCTCTTTCTGAGTCTCCGTACCAGCTACATTTTTCGAATCATCGCCTGACGCAGATCATTTAATGCTCTGAAGGGCCTCTTCGATTTCTTTTAGTTGCTCTTGGGTAACTTTGGAACTCTGTAATTCCTCCAGCGCTAACTTATAAGCCACACTGAAGGCACCGTCCTTGCTTGTCACAATATCAGGCTGAACACCAACACCTTCCCAATTTCTATTGGTAATAGGATTAACTGCTTTTGCTATTGGAATAGCTACTCTGAAGCTATCAGTGAGATCAAAAATTTTCCAAGGATTTGCGCCGCCCTTGGTCACCTCTCCAATAATAGTCGCACGCTTAAGAGCCTGTAAATTATATGCAAACTCTTCAGCAGCAGAAAATGTAGCTTTACTGGTCAAAACATAAACTGGCACCGCAGATTGAGCGCCATTTTCTATATCTGCGTAAGTCCAGAATTCAGTGGTAGAATCACTTTCTTTCCAATAAATAGAACTTAAATGCACCCGGCCTTCGAGTAAGTAGCTGCTAATTAGGCGAACCATATCAGCGCTACCGCCACGGTTATTCCTTAGATCAAAAATCAGCGCATCTGACTCCGAAACAAACTGCAAAGCTGTGTGTGCTCGAGACTCTGATTTAGCATTAACGTTATCGAAACCCCAAAAATCAATATAACCAATATTTCCTTCTAAGATTTCGACTTTTTTAAATCCAGAATGTTTCCTGTCAAGCTTTGAAAACCAGCCTTCATATACCAATTTGTCATCTTTGCGAGTGGGGTTACTCCATCTTACGCCAAAATGTTTGTCATGTTGTTGCAAAGTGAGATTCAATATTTCAGCAATTTTAGCTGGGTCTTCAAGCTCATTAAACTCCGCTTGCATCTGCACATCGGATAAAGACCTGGTAATTTCAGTAAGCTTTTCTTCCATCACGTAATTTTCAGATACCTTTTCAAGGAGAAGCTTTACCAACTGACTATGTTTAGCCTCACCAGCGCTTGTTATAGGGGCGATCAATAAGCATAAAACAAATGCGATTATTCTCATTCTAACCTCGATAAGTGATGTCTGTATCTGGCATATAATATTTATATGGTGGTCTCTACGACCACTTTGTCCGAGACCGTTATTTCTTTGCAGGCTTTTATAATAAATGCTCACAAAGCCTTTTGGGCATATTTGTGCTGTTTTCATTTTGGCAAACTGATCGCTTCGCCTCCTGTCCCGTTTCCAAGTGAGGTCTGTGACCCTGTATTTCTTTTATAGTTTCTGGTGATTTTGGATTCCGTGCCGAGATATCGGTCCCGGTGATCATTTTTCTGTAAAACTGGCGCAAAATACATTTTTTAACCAGCACTTTCGATCACAGCATCTTCTCCCCGAATCTATTCCATTATGTCGTCGAATTTTCTCTTCAAGGCGCCGGCCTGGTTGCCAGCTTCAGTGTAAGTGTTCGCGCTCTGCGGCGCCTGGCTTGTACCACTGCCGGCCGTCACGCCCAAATGCTTGTGGGTGGCCAGGTCCTCGGCGAGGGTTTTGACCACCCCGATCAAATCACTGAGCAGCTGCAGTACATTATCGGATTCATTGCCGAGCCAGATAGTGCCGCCGTCCTCCACCTTGATCACCTGTTTGAGTTTGGCGATCCGCTCGGCGATATTGCCCACATGCTCTTTCAGGTCCCGCGCGGCGGTGCTGTTGAGATCGCTGGCGGTGGTGAGGTCTAAGTTGTCCAGCGCGGAGAGGTTGGCGGCGCCGCCGCTCAGCAGGCGCAGAGCGCCCAATGCTTTAATTAATTTCAACCCGGCGATTTTTTCCAGCGAGTATTGACGCACCTGTTTGTGCTCGCTGTCGTAGTCGGCCATGTGTTCCGCTGCAGTGCCGTCTCGCGAATATCGCCGTGGGTGTCGCGGCTCCAGTGGCCGCTCGCGTCCACTTTTTGCCGCACCACTTCACTCTGCTGCCACAGGGATTCCTCGCGATCCAGCGCCGGCAGGCCCATATGGCGGCCCAGCAGCGTGCGCATACACGAATGGTCCGGTCGGCCCTGTTCGTCCAGCAGGGGCACATATCGGCCGGCGACGCTCAGGCGTTTGCAGTCACGCCTTTCTGTCCTCCACTGCCCCCGGTTTTGGGTATCCGGGCCCAGGGCGTCGTCGGTCCGTTTTAGGATCTGTCTACACTATTCAACCTGTCAACACTGAATGAAAAATTGATAAAAAATCCGAATGCTAGGTTCAATTTCTAAATCGGCAACAGTGCAGACAAATCATGGCTTTAAATTGTTTTTATCGGTAGTGAAGGTTAGGGGTGACTGAGCACTTCTTTGTCTTCAGGGGAAAGCTTCATCAAGCAGAGGGCCAGAAGCAAGGTCGCGAGCACACCCGAACCTCCAGCAACAGCGGAGGGTAAAAAAGTGTCACGTCCGAACACGATCAAAATCCCATTGGCGAACATGGCAAGAACACCAACCACTGCTGTCAAACCTCCCAAAGCCTTGGCACCACCAGTCAACTTGGCTATTCCGAAAATGAGCGCAGCAAAGCCCAGTAACAACTTTGCTGCGTAATAGATCATAAAAGACAAGGCTACGACCGCCCCCATCACAGGGCCAAGCGCTTCGAGTTGACTCGTGGCTTCGCGAAATGGTCCAAACATAGTAAGACCAATACTTACTTGCACTAGGTTGAATACCGCACTAAATGCGATGCAGGACCATCCAACTTGATAGCATTTGGCTTGCACCATCGCTGCTCCGGCGAACGCTACGAGAACAGTAAAGAGCAAGCCTTCCAATCCCCATATAAGCTGCCTTGAAAGGTTAACTTCCGTGATATAAAGAATGGTATAAAGCGCCTGCGTAACTGCCAGCACCAACAGTAGATAGGATGTGACTCGCACCGTTCGTGTATAATTAAAATCCATGCCTATATCCTCTGTAGTTTCTTTGGATAAATAGGAGGTATAAATACCTCGTTCTTGGAGCTTTAGTTTAAATTTGCTTTTGCATCGTCATGGCCTATGATTTAAATCGATATTTTGCAGTTCCCCTTAAAAATTGCGTTGAAATTAGTGGCTTCTGCTGTACCCTTGTCGTACACCCTGTGCGAATTTCCGGATTTCCGTAGGTGAAGTCAAATGATAAACCTGCCTAGTCATTGCAACTTCTTTTACCAACTGCCGGTATTGTGGCGTCAGGTGTCTATGGCACAGCCACAACACCTTATAGCTAGTCCAGCTGCCTCGCCATATGGGACTGTTTTCCGGCCAACCTTCCGGATTCCGGAACAACCCTTTGAACAGCCGTTTGGTCACCCAGAAACCGTGTATCCAAAGTGGCAGATCGATGTAGACTAAAGTGTCTGCTGCGGAGAAGCGCTCCCAGGCAGATGTCATACAGCCGAAACCGTCGATAATCCATTCAGGCTGATTCACCAGGCAGGCATGTGACTGCAGGTATTGCTGGTGCGGAACTTGGACGCCACCTGCGTGGTACTGGAGTTTGTCGATGGAATAGAGGGGCAAGCCCGTCGCTTCAGCCAGTTGCAAAGCCAAGGTCGACTTACCACCACCCGCATTCCCAAATAGGGCTACTCGATTCATTTTGCCTCCGACCGCTAATCACTCTGAAGGCAGAGATACAAAACCCGCCTCCAGGGCGGGTTTGTTGAAATCGTTTGCACTAAAACCCACCACCCCTAAGGGATGATGGTAATAATCTCGAAACGTCTAAGCGCAAATAGGTTGTTCATCCTCCGACTATTATGCAAAATCGTGCCTGTGTCAACTGGGATTACCAAGTTCCCTTAGGCACCGAGGATTACTGGAAAGCGCATTGCTTGAAATTTGCATCTCCACCCGTTGTCAGGCCCCGGATGCGAATCAGCAAAGGATCACTTATTACAATTCCAGGTTCCCTTAATCAGGCCAGTCACCGGGTTGGTTTTCACCGTCAGGGGTTTCAGGCCAAACACCAAACGCAGCAGTGGCACGCGACGAATAAGCAGTTCGTGCATAAATAAACATCCTGCGGCTGTAATTAATACAACCAGCAATGGTTCAAATACCGGCCCCAAGGACAGGCTACTCAACGTAAACACAGCTATCACCATGATGGTCTGGTGCAGCATATAGCAGGGATAAACTGCCTCATTGGCATAGGGGAGCCAGGAAAATGGCCTGTTCAGGTAGCGATAGGCGAAAGCCAGCACTGCCAATAGCCACAACCAGCGATTGGCGTAGACAATTAACAGGCCAATAAACGACTGTCCATAGAAACAGTTCTCCGGCAGAAACCTCCCGAAGTATAGGAACAGGCTATAGCTGAGTGCGGTTGAAACCACCAACGGAACACGTATCTGCGCCAGCAACTTCCACGGCGCCTGATGGCTAACCAACAGATAACCGAGGATGAAGAAGGTAAAGAACTGCGCGTGGGTATACCAGTCCCCGACCACTGCGTGGTTTATACCGCCAAAACGTGGAAATAGAAACAGGCCGTACAAGGTAAGCGGTAGCAGGGGCAGTATCACAAGTTGCCAGGCTTTGATTGCGGCAAGCTGGCTTTTCAGCTGCTTCTGACACGCCCCCAGCCACAGGGCAATAGGGATGGCGGCCAAGGTATAGCAAAGCAGGTAGGGCAGATACCACAGGTGGTTCCAGGTAATACCCACCTGACTGCCGGTAAAGCTGCCCGCTGGCCAGGGTTGAAACGTAAAATAGCGCCAAAGAAACCTGAAGTAGCCCGGCTCAATCGCGCCGTTGGCAAGCGCTTCGTAATAGGCCTGGGGCGGAATCACAAACAGCATGCCAAATAGCAGCGGAATCACCAGCTGGCGTAACCTTTGTAACAGAAATCCCCGGCTACCCAATTTGTACAACAGGAAATAAGTGGCCGCACCCGAGATCAGAAAGAGCAGCGGCATACGCCACTGGTTTACTGCCAGCATCAACAATTGAAGGATCTCGCTCTGGTGGCTGCTTTTTACATGCCAGCCCCAATCAGCCACATAGGCCATACCCAGGTGGTACAGGATCAACAGGCCAAAGGCCAGCACACGCAGACTGTCTATATCGTGGCGTCGCTCTTTAGTCATATATATGGTTTCCCTGATTTTGCTTTGCCGCTATGCTCAGCTTCGCGCCTCCCCCCCTGCCACTATAGAGGGATGACCGGCACCGCCCCTGGTGCCAGTGGTGGTATTCAGGGATGAATGAAGGGAAAACTGAGCCGGAATTTGGGTTGGGAGTGGGATATAGATGGTGGTAGAGAAGTACCTTGCCAGTAAACGACAGTTGGAAGTGGGGCTCTGGGCACTGTTTTTTTCAGTGCAGTGGCTGGCTCAGTTTGCTGTGGTCTCCCTGGAGCAACGCAGTGGGGGCCAGGACTTTCAATCCTGGGAACCACTGGTTTGGGAGGGCACCAGTCTCCTGATGGCGGCCATATTGTTGCCATTGATTCTGGCCTGGGATCATCAATTTCCCCTGCACAAGGGCGTAATTGGGCGTAACCTCACCATCCACCTGCTACTGACCCTGCCCTGGTCGCTGCTCCATGTCGTCGGCATGGTAGCCATGCGCACTGTAATCTACCATCTGGAGGGTGGGTCCTACGATTTTGGCAACTGGTCGCTGGAATTCCTCTACGAATACCTGAAAGACTTCCGTACCTATGGCATCCTGCTCAGCATCATATACCTGTACCGTTTTCTATTGGTACATCTCCAGGGGAAGGCCCAGTTGCCGGAACATCCGGCTGGAGAAACACCATTGCAGTCGGTCGAGTCTCCCGATCGACTTCTGATTAAGAAATTGGGCAAGGAATTTTTGGTCAATGTGCCGCAGATCGAATGGGTTGAAGCCGCCGGCAATTATATGAACCTGCACCTGGACGGCAGGGTATATCCGCTGCGGGATACCATGGCAAAGCTGTTAGAACGCCTGGAGCCAAATGGATTTGCGCGGGTACATCGCTCCTATATTGTGCGGCTGGATTTTATAGCGGAGATTGAACCACTGGAAAGTGGTGACGCGCGCATTCACCTGGAAAATGGCCGACAGATACCTATGAGCCGACGCTACCGCGATCAACTCAGGTCTCAACTGACCCCCAGCTAAAGGCTTGGCTTTGGTTACATCAAATCTCTTCGAGGTTCCAGGTAGTCCAAATTTGCCGCGGTAATCAGCTAAATCGGTAGGTTATCAATCGATGACTCCTGCCTTATCCCAAAGCAATTCCCCTATACCAGTAGAGATTCGATATTTTTCCTTTTCCGACAAGTTTGTTATAATTCTGCCGATCGGCTGCCTGTTTGACTACACTCCCCTAATACTAAACTTTACTGTCAAATTATTGCTTCCCGGCAGTCTGAAATAAGCAATTCCAGTGGCGGTATAGTAGGGCTGCCGGGTCTATTATTTTACAAAGCGTGGCCACAACTATAGCAATCGATTGGTACCGGCTTCTCTATGCAATTTCGTCTTTTCTGGATGCCCAACGGTAAAACGCTGTTGTAACGATTTTTTCACCAGGGCTTCATGCTTGCCTACGGTTTTTTAGCATGGAAGTAGTAGTTCTCTCCCTCATCAGTATAGTTTTTCACCAGAATCAAGCCCGCCTCGGAAAATAATTCGAGATAGGCGTCTTTTCCCAGTGAAAGGGACTCAAGTCTCGTCCAATTATCCTCCCACCTACATATTTGATAAGGGGATGTAAACAGAAAATGGCCACCGGATTTTAATGTGGAAGTCACTTTGAGAATCAATTGTCGTTGTGCAGCGGCGGACAACAGGAATACAAGTCCGATAGCCACTACGCCGTCAAAACATCTGTCAAAAAATGACGAAGTCTCAACGGACTCGCATACTACACTCATCTGCGGAAAACGCCGTTTAAATTCAGCTGCCAATGTAGGCGAGGCATCCACGCCATAGACTTTGTGGCCTGCTTCCACCAATGCCGTGGAAACTGGCACCCCTGCCCCGCAACCGAGATCAAGTACCTCGGCACCGTTTGACAAATTTTGTGCCCAGGTTTGAATCACTTCAACGCCGGTAGAGGAATGCTCTCTTAGGGCAATAAGTTCACTTGCGACTGCTTCCCAACCGTTAGACATATCGTGCGGAGCTGGGGAAGCCATCAATGCACTCTCCTTCTCTATCCAGGTAAAAAATTTTCACAAAGGCCTAAATTTCAGTACAAAATTTGCACACATTTTAGTGCTTGAACTTTAACCTTGCACCTTCTAATTAGCTACACAAGAAAATCAGCATTAAAGCAAACACGAGTTCTTAATCAAGCTCAAAGGGCAACTGCTTCGAAAAAGCAGTTGCCCGCCTGGCACATACCTTATTTACCAGAATGTCTGGATTCCCTAGCTTGGATTTCAGACATCTATACCAAACTTGTCTACTTAATAACTCCTATAGATTTTTAACCATTTGTTGGCTGGGCACAGAGGCACATGAAATATTCACTGCGTTCCACCCATCCGGCCCGGTGGGCCACATGGCAGATTGGCTCATCGTCAAACTGGTTGCCATAGATCCAGTGTGAGGACGGGTCATTGATAGCTTCTACAATAATATTGACGTCCCTTGTGATTTTACAAACCGCCGCTTGTTCGCTGTCCGGATCCACGATGTTGCTTTTTTCCCTTTCCGACGGCGCAGCAACCCATATTTCGCAGGTTCTCGCACAGGTAAGTGGGCCTGACCCACGGAAAAAATTTGGATACCAGCCGGCTTTATATAGATTCATGGACAAGTCCTGGATCGGATCAGCAGTGCTCACTGCAGAGAATCCAGCCAAAACCGAAAACAAACAGAGACGGATGATAGTTTTCATATACGAATTTCCTTTTTTATAGTATTTGCAACTTCCAACAGCAATCTAACCTTACTTGAAATTCCAGCCGGCACGCAATAACAATTTTGTGAACTCTTGATGTATTATTCAGGTTATATAGGTTTTGTGCAGTGATTAGATAATTTTCTCGGAATATATATTTTCGAAATATTTTTATTATTTTGTCGATGCTATGAAGCCTCTCACTAATAACTTGTCTTACTCAGGCTTCTCAACTGTATGGTATTTAGCAAAAGGGCCCCACTGGGCGGACTACAGAGACTGGTTAACAAAATTATCCCTCAAATGTGGACTCTAAAGTGTCAAATCAAGTTTGTGACTGCTCGGTTTTTCGTGAGAGGGGCTGCAACTATGGGCCGCCCTTCCGCGCCTGGAAAAGTTGGGAAAGACTTGATCAGTAGCCTGCTAGTAAATTTAATCCGGCATTAACCGGATAATAAAGCAAGCTGTCAGGTTAATCGGTGGTGGACCGGGAGTAAAAGGCCCCCAGTTGTGGTTGCATCCAGCCCGCTTGGGTTTTGGCACAACACACTTTCACCAAGTCAGCAGCCTAAACCCGGAAAGGCGGTTACCCCGAACAGGGGAAGCTATATGCCAGGTGCGTTATTCGAGACTTATCATCAGCGCATGTAACACCTCGGCTTCCAATCCGGGCCTCGGCTTTTGGGAGAATCTCATGCGGGGGCCGACAAAGTCTGCCAGTTCCACTTCGCCTGCAGCCTCTGCTGCTTCAGCATAGTAATTTAAAACCTGTAAAGCCTCGCGGACCGCCGGAGAATTCCCATCCAGTTGACCGTGAGTTACCATTCGGCTGATTCCGAAGTGGAAGTTTCCGGCAATGATCAATTTGTGTGTATCCCGGGAAAACCGCGGCGCAATTGTCAGCAGATCCTGATTATTGGCTTCTATGGACATTAGCGGCACTGCCTGCTCCAGCACAGCCTGCGGCATTGCTTCCCGCATAGCGGGGTAATGGCCGGACCCCACATAGGCGGTGGTAATTCCGGGTTTTAATTCACTGCCGATATAGAACCCGGAAAGCTGTTGTCCCGCCCCGATCTTTGGACCATCCTCTCTCTTCTCCGCATCGTAGTTATACCAGCTTATAAAATACCCCGAGGTGCTCCATATCGCCATCTGCAGGGCTCTTACCTGACTTTCGGATTTGGCACTCTGCCATTGCCCCGGCGCCAGGACCTCATCATCCTGGCCCAAATTTGGCACGGGTATTTTTAAATTTGCGATGGCCTGCCGGGCACCTTTGGCGTTGCGGAGGGTGTAGCTATAGGCATAGCTGTTTTTCTTCACTTTCACCTTTGACGATATGGAAGCTTTCACCTGATTGCCGAGATTCAGTCGCTCCACACGCAATTCACCAGTGGCCTGTGTGCCCGGTTTGTCGAGTTCCCGCGGATAAACCAAAACCATCTGGCCGCTCCCGGGGTCCAAAAATACGTATTGACCGCTCAATCGCGGGGGTATCACACCATCTTCCGGCCAGATGGGCACAGCGCTCAACTGGGCAACTGTGTACAGTTGTTGTGCCAGTGCCAGGCCGGCGCTTACGCAAACCATAGCTACCACGCTGATAATATATTTCACTGTTGAATTCCTCCGGGTTAGGGCCATTGGCAATGAAAATGTTCATTGGTGGTGCCAACCGATTCGTGGAGGGCCCTGGTCGCCCCCTTTTCCAGGCATATTTCTCTGAAGCGAGCCTGGACACTGGGGATTTTTGGCACACTGTTGGGGCCGCCATTACCCCTTATGTCCACTGCCTTGCCCTGGCTGTGACTAAAATGCGGCCCCTGCCAGTTCCTGTTCAGGTCGAAGATACCAGCGAGGGGCAGGGCAATGTCATTAATGGCGATAACCGGGTATTGCGGGTACTCGGAGCGGTACTGGCTGGCTACTGCCTTAATACCGTTGACGGTAGGGGGGGTGCCAAAATGATTGATAGGGTGGGAGCTGGTTTGGCCGATCAGCACCCAGTTACTGCCGGAGGTAAGTTCCACCAGGTCCGGATAGCCTACGTAGATATCTGTCACGGAGCAGTAGTCTGCACACACGGCCAGCCATTCCACCTGCCCCACCTTGGTTGTTCGTATTGCGACCGGCAGGCCACAGCAACCGGTGTTACCTGAAAGGGGAATAACGGAACTGACCGGTGGAGCCGGGCTGTTGTGGTTGTGCTGATTCTGCACAAAGTAGACCCCGTTGGCGAGGGTGACATCACAGTCCGGGACCACTTCCCCGGTTTGCAGGTTGATACAATAAGCGGTGCCGAAATTCTCGCTGTTGGGCAGATAGAGAACCTGGGCAGCTGCCGTCGCACTGAACGAAAACAGCGTACACAGGACAAAATGTGAAACTATATTTTGCATAAGATATCGCATGAGTCTCCCCTATGGATAACCATAAAAGTTCACACGCTAATGCCAGGCGGGCGCCTGCTGATACGGATAGGGTTTGGCTCAGGCGTAGCTTGGCAGACGGTTCTATGTAGGTGGCAACTTCACGGGGGATTCGAGTTGCCGTTAAATGCTGCCTCTTGTGATTCACCCGGAACAAGCATCGAGTCGCAGGAGGATAATCCAATGGATCTTGTGTCATACAACAGCAAGACCGGACGAAGTGCTAGGGCCTGTTCACACTAACTGAGATAACCCTGCTGCTTCAGGTTTTGTGGCCTGCAAGGCAGGAATTGCGCAGTGTGGTGGGTCCACATAAGCAATTTCTAACACCGCAGGGTGCGAAACCAGGGGCAGCCCTTCGGGTTGTACCGGAAAAGGCGCCACTCTTCGTTGCTCGTCGCTCATTTGGAACAACCAAACCGCGCTCCTCTTGCCTCGATTGGCACCTTTTCTGTCACAACAGGGCCAACTCCGTTAGTGTGAACAGGCCCTAACAGGCTGTTGAAAAATCAGGGAATTCTTCAACAGCGCCACTTTCAGTTTTCAAAAATAGGATAAAACAAAGATATCCTATCGGTTTTGATGTTGGATTCTCGGTATCTTTGGGCCATTTCCGCCTCATCAGGCGGACCCTC
>NZ_JBFLAB010000008.1:0-112348 GCF_040742695.1 Microbulbifer discodermiae
CGCGCCGTGTTTTGCGTTTCTTGATAGTGTATTCGGCTTCGGCGAAGGTCAGTTGGCTCATGATTGAATCTGTGTATGTTGGAAATGGGGTAAATTATGCCAGACTGGAGCAGTTTTTCAGAGGTTCCTTAACAGGCCCTAGCAGGCTGTTGAAATTCGAAGAATTTCGACGCCTGGTACCGGAATATGGATGTTCCGGCAAAATCAACGACGCCTAAGTCGTTGATTTTGGGAGAAAAGTGAAAATCACATTTTTCGCTTTTCGTGTTTTGAAACAGGCAGGATGCCTTTTTCAACAACCTGCTAGAGTACAAACTGATACCCGCGTGCTGTAATGCCCTGTGATTGGCTTTTGGGCCCATCGGCGTATGCTGATAAATCCCCATCAAAGGGAGATATCCGGCATGCACACTCTGCGCAATCTCGGGGCTTTTACCCTAGTTGAACTGATATTTTCCATCGCCATCCTCGCCATAGTGATCGCACTGGCCGCACCATCCATGTCTGACCTGCATCGCCGCCACAGGAATGAATCCACCGGTCGCCAGTTGTTTGACCTGATTTCCCTCGGTCGCGGCAAAGCCTATGGACACGGCCAAGTCTACACCCTTTGTCCCAGCGATGACGGACAAAGCTGCGGCGACGACTGGGGGCGTGGCGCCATGTTATTTGTGGACAGCGACAGCAGCGGCGAGCGCGCCACAACTGAAAAAATCGAGCGGGTAATGTCGGCACTGCCCGCGGGGGCTTCTTTACAGTGGCGCAGTTTCAGTCCCAAGACATTCCTGCAGTTTCGCCCCGATGGACTGACCAGCAACCAGAATGGCAATTTCGCCTATTGTCCACCCGACGGAAAAGCCAGCCACGGCTGGATCATTGTGCTAAACGCCACCGGCCGTCCCTACTACGGCAGGGACAGCGATAGCGACGGTATTGTGGAAACCGGCAGCGGCAAAAATCTCGCTTGTGGTAGTGTGAATTGAGTTAATTACAGACCTTGTCCCAGCACAACTCCCCCGCATCAAATTTATTATTTAGGTTACGATCCCAGGCTTTTTCACCACTGGACTTCAAGCTCAGATTACCGGTCCCTGCCTGGGATCCTATAGGTTCTGCAAGCAGAGTGTAAGTGTCCCCTGCATCTGAGACGTCGATCTTAAGGTTATAGGTTTTGTTGCCGCTATCCAGTGGTGATTGCGTGGGAAAAATCGCCGGCGCACCATCATCTTTATTGCCTGCTGCCGCTCCCTTATAGCTGCCATTCTGGGTGAAATGCCGCTCCATGGCCTGGGCCAAACCCAGCAGGGCGCCCTGGGCATCGGCGCGGTTGGTGGCACGCACCTGCGCCTGGTAGGATGGCCAGGCCACCGCCGCCAGTATGGCGACAATAGCCACCGCGATCATTAGTTCTATCAAGGTGAATCCGCGCTGTTTCATTGGTTCTTTTGCCTCTTCTTTATTTCTTATCAACCCGGGGCCGTATCAATACCCAAGGAGAATAGTTGGCCCCGACGCTGACGCCCTTCAGCGGGGAGAGAACTCCTCCCAGGAGAGGCGACCTTCGCGCTCCTCATCCCCCACATCGATATCGTCGCACAACACATCGCCACTGCTTCCCGGTGTACAGCGTACATCGCCAATAAATCCCGATTGTCCGGGCATACCGGGATTGTCATTTTCGGAGCCACCGTCATCTTCACAGCTGCCACCAATACAGCCGGTGAAGGCCACACCCACATAGCCATTATCGTCCGCATTGATTTCGCCATCGCCATTGAAATCAGCCACCGCATCGTCGTTTGCTGCACCAGTCCTGAAATCAACGCTCATCAGATAACCGGCACCACTGGAAGCACAAGGCAGCGGGTTGGGGATTACCGTACTAAAAAACAGCGTGTTGCGACGCAATGTGGGCGCCGTAATCACCCGCTCGCCGGAAAAGCCGGTGACATCGACATCACCCCTGAGAAATGGCATTCTCCACCCCCGATGAACCGCCCAATTCACAGTAACACTTTTTTCCTCGTTAATCTTTCGCCCGACACTATCGATTTCCAGCACCTGCTTTGCCAAATTCCCGGCTTTAATGGAGGTTGCATCGTCCCCCTGAGTGGAGCCGTTGTCCCAAACTGCATAAAAGCTACCGGGCCGGTTATCGCTGAGATCTCCGCTATTGAGATACTGACCAGTGCCAAACATCACCAGCACATTGGCGCCTTGACCGTCAACCGCCGTATTGCGGGCCACCAGGGGTGCGGCCAGGATGGCGCGGTTCGGCCGGCCGGCTGCATTGCCGGCGCTGAACAGGGGTTTATCGCCGTAGACACCCCAGTCCTCGTCGGAATCCGAAGACAGGTCGAAAGACCACATATTGCCCATCAAATCACCGGCATAGACACGGTCCACCAGCCTGTCCCTATTGAGATCTATCAGCCGGGGGGAGGAGAGTCCGTTTTTGCGCCCGGTCGCATCGGCGCCCGAGCCGGTGGAAATGAACTTCCATTCGCCGGCACTCCAACCGTCTATGCCCTCCTCGATATAGACGATAAACAGCCCCGCCTGACCAGTTTCACTGTTATAACCATTGCCAAAAATTGCCGCCCATTTACCGTTGTTCAACTTCGCTATTTGTGCCTCGGAGTAGGAGTAGCCGAGAGAATTAGCATCGGTAGCACCATCGAATTCCCACAGGGCTATATCGTCGGCATTGGTCTCGGCCTCCTTGAGTTTACCCGGGTCAGTCACATTCAGGGCGAAGTAACCTTTGCCACCGCCGCGCAAGCCCCCCACCAGTACCGTGGTCCAATTTTTCTGGTTCCCGTTGCCTGAGGTGTTGATATAGATGTCAGATACCGCCGGGGTCAGATCCACATAGTAGTTGTGTCTATAGTCCGGGTGGGTATAGGAATGCAGCCCCTCATAGCGCGTCGCATCCAGCACCAGGGCAGGCACATAGGCGAAAACCTCTTCACCGCTATCGGCATCGAAACCGTGCAGCATGCCGTCATTGGCACCCACATAGACAATAGCCGACCGGTTTTGGTTGCTGATGCGAAACTGCTCATAAGATTGAGCGGCACTATTACCACCGAAGCTGGGAGGCCAGTTCAACTGCGGCCTGCCCACATAAATCGGGGTAGAGTGCACTATATCCCCCAGCAGTTTACTGCCGATAAGGTTGTCTACCGTAGCGGAAAAACTACCCCGCTTGCGCAAGCCGGAGCCCTCGTTACTGGTATTGCCACGCAAATAGGCCAGCCGCTGGGCCCAGAGCCCATCCGCACTGTTGGTGGAATCATTGAAATTGAGATCCTGCTCGTGGGGAGAATCCTCCGGATTGCCATCCACTCCAGATGTAGTAGCGTCGAAGGGCACGCCGACACCATTGAAATAGGTGATGATCTCGCGGGTTGAGGCTGATTTCTCAGTGAGCTTTTTCGATGCCTCCCATAAAGTCGTCGCAATCCGGCCGGTTTGCGGATTGAGCGAGCGGGCAAAAAGTTTGCCGCTGGAATCGGCGGTATCGAACTGTGCCGAGTAAATGACCGAACCCACATCCAGTGACGTCGAGTTAAAGGCTACCGACGCCTGGGTGCCGATGGAATTGGAAATAGCATTCACTGCGTCGTTCAAGGCCGCGGCCAGTGCATCGGCACTGTCAGCATATTGATAACTGCCGCCCCCCTGACTACCGGCAGATTCCAGCAAGGGATTATCGGCCAGGTTCGCATCTGCGAAACCAATAAAATAACTGGTGATATTGTTTTTATGTTCCGGTTCTTCGGGAGCTATTAAGTCCGGGCGCCAGTCGATATCGTAGAGTGCCTTGGCCACATCATCCAGCGCCTCGTTGTTCTGATTATTATCGTCCCCATCATAGTTTCTCAGATAACTGCTACGAGGGCTGTCACTGGTAGGCAGACCGTCCGTCAGGGCCAGAATAAAATTCTTTTGGCAGTACTGCTGGATCGCCGCGTCCTGACCTGTGCCGGGGGACGACACACCGTTCATGATCGGGCCAGCCCCCAACACCTCTCTCGCCTCCACATCCTGCTCGGCATCCCCACCTCCTGGGTGAATCGTCACCTCTTCTTCTGGATAGCCCTCCACATAGTATCGTCCCAGATCTGCCATCGCTTCAGCTAAGGGAGTATTACCACCAGCACTTATGCCATTAATTTGGGAAACCAGATCTGTACGTGCGCCAGTAGTAGAAACGCTGGTCAATCCCTGCAGCATTAGTGCCCCATTGGAGCCATAAAACTGAGCCAATCCCACACGCATTTCACCCAGGCCGTTAACCAGTTCAGTGGCGGCCGTCTTTGCCACCGCCAGACGGGTTTCCCCACTGGAAAGCGTGCGTCCCATGGAGCCGGACGAATCCATCAGAATTATCAGGTTGGGTTCCACTTTGCCGGTGGCCTGCAGGGGCACTTCGGACAGTGTCAACGGCGCGGCGCTGACACAGGTGGAAAAGGCAAATAAAAAGCCGCAAAGGCCCCACAACAGCGATTGAATGGAGAAATTATTCTGTCGTTGGTTAACCATGGTTTTTATCCTAGAAACGCTTGCCGTAGTGACTGACAATGATTCTGCTGGTGCTGTCGGTGATTCCCCGCCCCCGGGCGACGATACGGAACACCTTGATCTCGCCGCCGCCGGTGGACTGGCCATAGCCACCAACAGTAATGTTATCTGCGGGGTCCTCTTTGTCAGCACTACCGGCCAGCTCAATATAGTAGCGACCACTTATGGAATCGCCATCGGGCCCATTCATGGCCACGGCATTGGAAAGAGAATTGGCATTGCTCCAGGTGGCGGAGTCCAGAAAACTGTCCGGCCCTTCACCCTGGAGGTGCAGGTGATTCTGCACACCGAAATTACCGGTGGTGGTGAAACCGTCTATCTCCTGCTCCGCCGCTCTTACCAGCGCTTCGGCCACTTCCAGTGCCACCTTGGCGTCCCGCGCTGCAAAGGTCATTTTCTCCTCCAGCAACACTGTCCGCGCCGCCGATACCCCCAGCAGGGTCAATACCAGCAGAATAATGAGGCTGACGACCAGCACCGCCCCTTTTTGCTTCGCCATCCGGTTCATTTACAGCCTCCCCCGGTTGCGTACCTTGGCCACACTGAGGTAGACCTTGCGCAGCCGGCCATCACTGTAAGTGGTATCCACACCATCCAGGTCCTTTACGGTCAGATCATCGGCATTGACGCCGCTGTCACTGGCCGCTACCAGCTGCACTTTAATTGCGATCGCCTGCTCCATTTGCACGGCGTTACTACTGGCGGCCACCCAGCCGTCGACCACTTCATCACCGTCTGTGTCGCGGCCGTACAGAATCTGCAAATCGTCAATACCCGGCACCAGTTCCATGGGGCTCGCTCCGGTGTCCGCCACATACAGGGAATTGCCACCGGCGGCACCACTGGCGGCAATAAAGTAGGTGCGCTGGTAGGGTTTTAGAATGCGCGCATCAGCACCATACTGGCGCTGCAGGACTTTGGTGGCATTATCGACGGCACCAGCGAGATTGCAGTTGCCGGTATTGTGGGTAATGGTTTTTTTGCTTGTATCGGTACCAGTGCCAGTACCGGTACTAGCACTGGCACTGTTCCCACCACCGGAAGTACTACAGCCCCCCTCCCCCTGTACGGAAGTGATGGTCATCAGTTCGCCGCTCTGGCAGTTGGTCAATAATACGATTTCGCCAGAAGCCACTTGACACTGGGCGCTCACATGCAAAGCCGCGGCCTGGGTACTAGGTACCATCCGTCCGACTCCGCCACAGGCATCTTCGGAACCCCGCAGCGTCAGGACGTCGGTGCCGTCCAGCACCGTCATGCCGCCGACCGATGCACCGCTAGTATTGTCTACCCCGGCGATCCCGTTTGCGCCGATCTGGTCATACAGTGCCTGGACAGTTGAGTTTGTATAGTCGTCGTCGTTTACATCCAGATGGTTTTCAATACTGTCCTGGTCCGGCGCACAGCCCCAGTAGTCGGCCATACGGATTTCCTTCACCAACAGGTCGGTGGCAAAGCGGCCGCTCTCCTGCACCCGCGCAAAGGCGGTCTGCATACGCATGGTGTTGCGGTTGCCATCGAATATCTGCAATACGCCCCAAAGCAAGGTTGCGCTGAGCAACAGCGCGATCATCAGCTCGATCAGCGACAGGCCACGCTGCCGGGCAAGGGATTGCATCGTCATAGCTGTACCACCATCTGAAAAGTGGAATTCTCCGTGCCGCCGGCGGCGGTGCCGCGGTTGGCACCGGTATGCTGTTCGTTCCAGGTCACGGTAAGGGTTACCCTTCTGCCGGCGCGGGCGATAGTGCCCTGACCACCGGGCAGATTGTCGGAAATCACCTGTCCCCAATCGTACAGGTCCAAAGTCGCCAGATTGGCCGCGCTGCAACTCAGGGTTTCGCTGCAATTCGAGCCTGTTTCACTGCCGTCAACGGTCTGCCCGTCGTAGCTGCCCAGCTCAAGGCCATCGGGATTGGCACGCATGCGCTCAGCCATTTCCTGCGCGGCGAGTGCAGCCAGATAACGGTGATGGGCATTGTTGCCGTTTTTGAGGCTCATCACCTGGGTGGCCGACAGCCCCAGCAGGCCTATCGCCAGCACCAGAATGGTGATAAGGATCTCGATCATTGTCGCCCCGGTTTGCCGCTTCATGGTGCACTTTCCTGATGGTTACAGGCTATGCCAGAGGTGGGGCGCAACAGACCCGAGGCGAGTAATTCAAGTGTTTTTCCGTGGTTGCCGCTGCGGTCGTCGCACAGAGTGAAAACCCTGCTGCCACCATTGCTGACCACTCCGCGCGGGCTGTAGCTTATGGATAGATTCGCTTCGCTGCTACCGTTCAACTCCCCGCTTACGGCCACGCCGGATGCGGCGGACAGTCGCACTAAGCGCAGCTCCTCACCCGCATCCATCCCGTTGTCCCCGTTCTTGTCGTACCAGACCCTAAGCCCATTGGAGATATTGTTGTCGATGGCATCCACCCGAATCGCCTCGCCGCGACGCACCGCTTCCGCGCGGGCAAAATGCAGTGCGCCGGCCAAGTCATTGAAGGCCGCAGTCAATCGGTTGTTCTGGATCATGGTGGTGAAGGAGGGAACCCCGATAGCCATGACGATACCGAGGATCGCAATGGTGAACATCAGCTCCACCAGGGTGAATCCCGCAGAGCGCCGAAAAAGTGTCATTATTGGACCTTATTTGAGCTTTTTATTTGTCTTTGGCGCCCTCCGCAGCGCCGTGCATCAGTTATACCAGCTTGTAAAGGGGATTAAAGTGCGCAAGTCCCCAGTTAAGGCAGGCGCCGACGAATGGCGGAAGTGAGCCGACTAACGGTGGGCAGAAAAAGCTCACTGATTGACAGGGCCACCAAGCCCTTACGTAGCTTCCAGGACAGGGAGAAGCGGGCAGTCTCCTCCCGCCCCGACATTACCCGCCGGCCTGCGGCACCCAACTATTGCAGACGCCCGCCAAGTCCCGTGCTGGAATCTACGGCTGTGATGCCAATGGCACTCGTCCCGTTGAACCGTGCCAGGTCGACATCCGCAGTGCTCTCCACAAGTTTCAATCAAGCGCCGCACCGTTTCGCCCAACCGGGCCATTCAATGATAAAGCGGATAAACCCTACTTTTTGTGAAAGCCAAAATTAATCTATGCAGCTTAAGGAACATTTTATGCTGACACCAATAATGATTTTAATATGCATCTGATTAATTCAATACTGCACTGCCTCAACGGTCCTGGCATGATTTACATACAGAACCCTAATATCAGATATAACCCGCATCTAACTTACCCAAGCTACTGCATTGGAAAGTCAACTGGGGCACCCAATTAACGTGAGTGCATTGAGCCCGATACACCAAACAAGGAAGCCGACCTATAATCAAATATATTTGATTTAAGGTGTAAGCCACTGAAAACAATATCAATCCGGAAATTAAAATAAGTTGTCGTGTTAACACGACCGAAAATTATCGTTTAAGCGATAGAAATGCTCGAAAATTTCAGGCAGCATGTTTTATGTAAAAATTGAATAGGAACTTTCCATCTCCCATATAACTTTCAGGATTTTCTAGTCTATAAGACTTTTTTATAAAAAAATAACTAAAATTTGAGTACACAAATAATGAAATACATCAAGTTTGCAGCCTTAGCGGCACTAGCCCCGAAAATGGTGTTTGCAGCTTCACTTTCGCTGCAAAGCGCAGAAATTCAAAGAATAGAACCCTGCCTGGAACCGCTATCAACCCACGAACTCAGTCAGCAAAATACATTAATTGAACCAGACCCCTGCGACCCAGGTGGTGGTGGTGGCGGACCTTATGGCCCACCCAGCACTCCCGCATCAATAACCTATCCAGCTTATACTAATACTGATTCTATAAAGGTCAGTTGGGCTGCCAGTTATGGAAACGGCTATCCTGTTACCTATGAGCTTTACGAAAGTAAAAATAATGGGGGATGGGTAAATGTCTATACAGGATCTTTTCCCAGTCGTGTGCTGAGCAACAAGACCGAGGGGAAGTACCGGTATAGGGTGCTGGCCAAAAACTCCAGTTTCAGCAGCTCTTACCGTTATGGAAACTACTCCCTCATCAATCCAAGACAGGAATCCAATCTGTACTTAAAATATCCGACCACAATGAGTACGCTGGATTCAGAAAATTATCAGTTTCGAACTGTAAATTCAGCAGCAAAAACGGAACTTAAAAGGGATTACCCGGAAGGCCAGAGCAGCTCAATGAATACGGATGAGGGGCGATTCCATTTGGGTAATGGCTTTGATTTGGTTAGAGGTTCCCTAAAGGAAACCTGTTTGAATGTAAATCACCCAAATTTTGTCATCACACAAACACCAGCTTCTCAGTCAAGCACCTTTGATATCAGCTATGTAAACGATAATCGACATCTGGCACAGCTGCTGGATGTTTCCTCTTCTGCGCAAATTGGTTTTTCTTCACATGACTTCGATTTGGGTCTGTCCGGCGAACAGGAGCGCTATGTCAATTCAGTTTCGGACGAAACCTATGTTCGATATGTGGTTAAAATAAAAAACCGGCGCGAATCCTGGAATCTGAGTACACCAGTAGATGCAATCCATCCGGCACTGGTCAACAACGTGTTGTCACCCAATGATGACGAAGCCAAAGCAGACTTTAGAGAGCGCTGTGGAGACAACTATATAAGCAGTGCCAATATCGGCTCGGCACTTTACCTGGTGTTTAAATTCAGTGCCAAGGCATACAGCTATCAGGAGCGGGAAAATAAAAAGGCCGAACTGGGCTTGGCAATAGGAGACGTTTTTCAAGCTAGTGGCGCTGTGGATTCTTCATCATCGCTTACGGAAACTCTTGACAGGTTGAATGTGGAAGTAAGAGCAGACCAGATTGGAGGCCCGCCCGGCGTAGCCGCTGCGATTGCGCTCAATGGTTCAAATGTTGTAGAAAAATACAATCAATTTGTTCAGGATTCCAATTCTTCAAATTGGTCGGCAGTGGATTACTCCACCAACAATTATCAGCGCCCGACCGTGTACAATGCGTATGCCCACAACCAAATATTCGCCGATTACACCGGGAACCAGGGTCCGCTGGCACAAATGCGGCGCTGGCTGGACATCAGTGTCCAGCATAGGGAGCGTTGCGATCTTTACGGTGGATACGACAAAAACCCGCCAAGCCAGTGCCACACTTCAATCGGTGAAATCAGTACCGCTATGGACTTGTGTCTAAACACCCGTAGTTGGGGCCAATGTGTTCACCCGCATCAGTACAATACGGGCAGCCTCACCACCACAGCACCGGGCACTTACCTGCTAGGCTGGCTTTCGACCAATGTTAAAAAGCTCAATGAAGACATCAATACAGAGGATTATGACCATCACGTATACAAAAGCACAAAAAACGTTGATGATCGTACCTGTTTGAAAAATTCCCAGTGCTTCTTAAATCCATACCGGGGTAGCGGGCCCGGGATCGGCAAAGGATTCCACGTTTTCAACTACTACTATGACAACCCCAGGGGCGGCTCCAGAAGCTACTCGACATACGCCGGGTACTGTGCGAGGACTCAAGTGTATCTGGATACCGGAAACTGGTTCCTCGCTGATACCACGGCAGATTGGGAGTACTCGGTTACGGTGGAAGGCTTATGTCCTGAAACCGAAGATTTCCTTGTAATCCCTTAACCCAAAGCACCGGGAGGGTTTGCGGACTTGCGCCGCAAACCCGGGCTGGGGAAAGCCAGGGAAGGTTTGTTCCAGGGCCTGTTCACACTAACTGAGTTGGCCCTAAGCTGTTAATGGCAGCATCCCGCAGGGGTGCTGCCACTGGGTTTTAACGCAATTCCCTGGGCAGGGAGAAACGGACATTCTCCTCCCGCCCGGACATTTCCCCCGGGGCCTCTGCACCCAACTGTCGCAAACGCTCGATCACACCCTGTACCAGGACCTCCGGCGCCGATGCACCGGCGGTGATGCCGATGGCCCTCTTCCCCTCCAGCCAGGCCGGGTCGACATCCGCCGCGCCGTCCACAAGTTTCGACTCAGCGCCGCAACGCTCCGCCAGTTCCCGCAGGCGATTTGAGTTGGAGCTGTTGGGGCTGCCCACTACCAGCACCAGATCGCTTTCCAGGGCCAGTTGCTTGACCGCATCCTGTCGGTTCTGGGTGGCATAACAGATATCGTCCTTGCGGGGACCGCGGATACTGGGAAAACGCGCCCGCAGGGCGTCGATCACCCGCGCCGTATCGTCCATGGAAAGTGTGGTCTGGGTGACAAAACTCAGGTTGCTCTCGTCCCGCACCTGCAAATTCGCCACATCCGTCTCATTCTCCACCAGGTAGATACTGCCACCGGTGCTGCTGTCGTACTGCCCCATGGTACCCTCCACTTCCGGGTGGCCGGCGTGACCGATCAGGATACATTCGCTGCCTTCGGAGCTGAATTTGCTCACTTCGATATGCACCTTGGTTACCAATGGACAGGTTGCATCGAACACTTTCAGGCCCCGCTGGGCCGCTTCCCGCTGCACTGCCTTGGACACACCGTGGGCACTGAAGATCACTATGACATCGTCGGGCACTTCCGAAATCTCGTCCACGAACACAGCGCCGCGCTCGCGCAAACTGTCCACCACAAACTTGTTGTGAACCACTTCGTGACGCACGTAAATCGGCGCCCCGAACACGTCCAGCGCGCGATTGACGATATCGATGGCGCGGTCTACGCCGGCGCAGAAGCCGCGGGGGTTGGCGAGGAGAATTGCTGTCATCAGTTCACCGAGGCCACTTCTATAATCTTTACCTGAAAAATCAGCGTCTGGTCCGCCAGCGGGTGATTGAAGTCCACGGTGACCTCATCCTCGCCCACAGCCTGGACCACGCCGGGCAGTTCGCCACTGCCATTGTCAAACGAGATTACCAGGCCGGGTTCCAGCGCCATATCCGGCGAGAAGTGGTCGCGGCGCACCTTCTGAATATTGGCCGGATTGCGCCGCCCAAAACCCGCCTCCGGTGGAATTTGGAATTGCGCCTCGTCGCCCATTTTGAGGCCGAACAGCGCTTTCTCGAAACCGGGCAACAGGCTGCCATCACCCACGGAAAAAGAGGCAGGGTCGCCGCTAAAGGTGGAATCCACCTCGGTACCATCCTCCAGTTTGAGACTGAAGTGCAGGGTCACCCGGCTGTGCTCACCGATCAGGTTGTCACTCATAGTAGTTAAACTTCTGCACTGTCGCGCGCATTCTTGTCCCTGTGCTCGCCGAAAAACAACAGCTCGATCACCAGCATGGCGGCACCGACACTGATAGCCATATCCGCCACATTGAAGACCGGGAAGTGCCAGCTATTGTAATACACGGAAATAAAGTCCCGCACATAACCCAGCATAACGCGGTCCCAGAGATTGCCCAGGGCCCCGCCGAGAATCAGCGCCAGCGCGCCGGACTCCCACCGCTTGGCCGGGGCGAGGCGCCACAGCCAGATACAGATGACCACACTGAAGCTCAGGGCCACCAGGCCGAACAGCCAGCGCTGCCAGCCGCCGGCATCGGCCAGGAAACTGAAGGCAGCACCGTAGTTTTCCGCATAGGTAAACCGCAGCAGCCCGGGAATTATCTGCTGCGGGGGGCCAAAGCGAAACTGCTCCACCGCCCACACCTTGGTGGCCACATCGAGCCCGATTACCACCAGGGCCAACAGGTACCAGCGCCAGGGGTGGGCGAACAAACTGAATCCCCTAGGCATAGTGCCGCTCCTCTCCCGCACCCACCACATTGTCCACGCAACGGGCGCAGATCTCCGGGTGTTCAGGGTCCACACCGACATCTGCGCGGTGGTGCCAGCAACGGACACACTTGGGGTGATCAACCCGGCGCGCATCCACTTTCAAACCCTCCAGTTCGGTGGCGTGGGCACCGGCCGCATCGCTCAGCCGCTCTACCGTAACCGAAGAGCAGATCAGCACGAAGCGCAATTCGTCCTCCAGCGCCACCAATTTCTCGCGCAGTGCGTCATCCGCGTACAGGACCACGCCTGCCTCCAGCGAACTGCCGATACTGCCGGCGCTGCGCTGCTCTTCCAACACCTTGTTAACCGCGGTTTTTACCTCGGCGATGGCAGCCCAGTAGTCCGCGTCCATATCGGTGTCCTGTGGGAGCTCCGGCAGCGGGTACCACTCCTGCAGAAAGACGCTGTCACTGCGCTCGCCGGGAATAAACCGCCACAATTCCTCCGCGGTGAAACTGAGAATCGGCGCCACCCAGCGGGTGAACGCCTGCACCAAATGGTAAAGCGCCGTCTGGGCGGAGCGGCGCGCGATACTGTCGGCCTGGGCGGTGTACTGGCGGTCCTTGATGATATCCAAATAGAAGCCACCCATGTCCACCACGCAGAAATTGTGCAGCTTCTGGTATATCTGGTGAAACTGATAGTCGTGGTAGGCGACGATAATCTCGTCCTGCAGTCGCGCGGCCCTGTCCAGCGCCCAGCGATCCAGCGCCAGCAGCTCGCCCTCCGGCAGCAGATGTTCGGCGGGGTCGAAGCCGGCCAGGTTGGACAGGAAAAAGCGCGCAGTGTTGCGCAGGCGGCGATAGGAGTCCGCGGTGCGCTTGAGAATTTCGTCCGACACTGCCATCTCGCCACTGAAATCGGTGGCCGCCACCCACAGGCGCAGCACATCGGCCCCCAGTTTATTGATCACCGCCTGGGGCGCGACCACATTGCCGATCGACTTGGACATCTTGCGCCCCTGGGCATCGACGGTGAAACCGTGGGTCAGCACCTGTTTGTAGGGCGCCGCATCGTTGATGGCGATGGATGTCTTCAGGGATGACTGAAACCAGCCGCGGTGCTGGTCGGAACCCTCCAGATAGAGGTCCGCAGGGAAACGCAACTCCTGGCGGCGCTCCAGCACTGCGAAATGGGTGACACCGGAATCAAACCAGACATCCAGGGTGTCGGTGACCTTTTGATACTGATCCGCCTCATCCCCCAGCAGGTCTGCAGGGTCAAGGTCGAACCATACATCCATTCCCTCTGCGTCGACGCGCTCCGCCACCCTGTCCATCAGCGCGGGGGTATCCGGGTGAAGTTCATGGGTCTCCCGGTGCACGAACAGGGCGATGGGCACACCCCAGGTACGCTGGCGGGAAATACACCAGTCCGGGCTGGCATCCAGCATGGCATCGATACGGGCCTTGCCCCAGGCGGGAATCCACTGCACCGCATCCGCCGCCTCGCGGGCGTGGGCCAGCAGGTCACTCTGCTGCATGCTCACAAACCACTGCGGCGTGGCGCGGTATATCAGCGGCGTCTTGGTCCGCCAGCAATGTGGATAGCTGTGCACCAGTTTGCTCTGGTGCAGTAAGACCCCTTTGTCTTTCAATAGCTGGACGATCTTCTCGTCCACCCGGTATACATGCTCGCCGGCAAACAGCGGCACCTTATCCCGGTAAACACCGTGATCGTCGATATAGTTGAGTGTCTCGATACCGTAGCGACCGCCCACGAGGAAATCGTCCGGGCCGTGATCCGGCGCTGTGTGCACACAGCCGGTGCCGGCGTCGGTGGTCACATGGTCGCCCAGGATAATGGGCAGTTCCCGGTCGTAAAAAGGGTGGTGGACCCTGCTGTGCTCCAGCGCCGCGCCGTGGATTCGGCCCACCACTTCGCCTTCCAGGCCGACACGGGCCAATACCGCATCCTTCAACGCCTCGGCAACAAGGATACGGCGGTCGCCGGTCTGCACTACCACATATTCCAGTTCCGCATTGACAGAGACCGCCTGGCTCGCGGGCAGGGTCCAGGGAGTCGTGGTCCAGATCACCACACTCAGCTGGCCGTCGCCGGCATGACCCCCCGCCGCATCGGCTATCGCCAGCGCAGTTTCATCGGTGACCGGGTAGCAGACATCGATGGAAAAGGAAGTCTTGTCCTGGTACTCCACCTCCGCCTCCGCCAGCGCTGAACCGCCGACCACGCTCCAGTAAACCGGCTTGAAGCCGCGCGCCAAATGCCCGTTCTGCACCAGGCGCCCGAGCGCGCGGATAATGTCACCCTCGAACGGATAGTCCATGGTGCGATAGAGGTTGTCCCAATCGCCAAACACCCCCAGCCGGACAAAATCCTTTTTCTGTCCCTCCACCTGTGTGGCGGCGTACTCGCGGCATTTCCGCCGAAACGTCTTGTGGTCGACCTTGACACCCGCCTTGCCGATTTTTTTCTCCACCCGGTGCTCGATGGGCAGGCCGTGGCAGTCCCAGCCGGGCACATAGGGAGCGTCAAAGCCGCTCAGGGTTTTCGACTTGACGATGATGTCTTTTAGGATCTTGTTAACAGAATGCCCGATATGGATATCGCCATTGGCATAGGGTGGGCCGTCGTGCAGGATAAACTGTTCGCGCCCGCTGCAGGCCGCGCGGATCTGTTCGTAGAGGTTGCTCTGCTGCCACTGCTTGAGAATCTCCGGTTCCCGCTGGGGCAGATTACCGCGCATGGGAAATCCGGTGTGGGGCAGATTCAATGTCGCTTTATAGTCGGTCATCGGGTGTCTACTTCGGTTCTAAGACTGGAAAAATTATCGGACATCTGCGCGTGCCAGCCGGACTCTTTTAGCCGCGCTGCAAAAACCAGTTCTGTGCGTCACGGATATCCCGGGCAATCTGCACTTTGAGCGCATCCAGGGAGTCGAACTTAACCTCGTCCCGCAGCTTGTGGCAGAAATCCACCGCCAGTTCGCGCCCGTATAGGTCGCCGTCAAAATCGAACAGGTTCACTTCCAGCAGCGGCCGGGCCCCTTCGCCTTCCACTGTCGGCCGAAAGCCCAGGTTGGCCACGCCATTGATACTGGCGCAGTCCGGTGCCAGTCCGCTGCCATCGGTGGCGCTTACCCGCACTGTGTACACACCCACCAGGGGTGAGCGGAAGCGGCGCAGGCGCAGGTTTGCGGTGGGTGCACCTAACTGCCTGCCCAGAGTGCGTCCGGGCGCCACCCGCCCGGTGATCCGGTAGGGCCTGCCAAGCAGTGCCCGGGCCAGCTCGAAATCCCCCCGCTCCAGCGCCGCGCGGATTCGGGTGCTGCTCACCCTGGCACCCCGGATTTCCACCGTGGCGGTATCCTCAACGGAAAAACCGGCCTCGGCCCCCAGTCGTTGCAACAGGCCATAATCCCCCCCGCGGTCACAACCGAAGCGGAAATCATCCCCCACCACCAGATGCCTGATTTGCAGGCCATCCACCAGTATTCGCCGGATAAACGCCTCGCCGCTGAGGCTGCGCAGGGTTTTGTTGAACTGCAGGCACAAAACCCGGTCCACGCCGGCGTCAAATAACGCCAGTACCTTTTCCTTGAAGCGCATCAGACGCGCCGGCGCCTTTGCCGCGGAAAAAAATTCGTGTGGCTGCGGCTCAAAGATGATCGCCACCGCCGGCACCTGATACTCGCGGGCGCGCCGGCGCAATTGTTCGATAATCGCCTGGTGGCCGCGGTGAACACCATCGAAGGAGCCTATCGTGGCCACACAGCCGCGATGGCGGGGGCGCAGATTGTGCAAACCGCAAATCAATTCGCGCGCGGAGGCCACCCTGGTCATCCCATCCTCACAAAAACAAGCGCCGCAGTATACCCGAATCCGCCGCCCCCATCAGCCATGCGCCAGGTCCCGGCCACTCAGCTGGCGGGGCGGAAGTGGCGTGCGCGCATGCCGCAGACCCACAGGGTGGCCAGGTAACAGGCGCCGCCCGCGACCACCATCACCCCCATGCGCCAGCATCGCTGCCACCAGGTCCACTCGGACCACTGTGGCCACAGGTACAGAAACAGCGCCAGCAGCGCCACCATCGCCAGATTGGCCAACAGCAACCGCACCAGAAAACCAATCCAGCCGGCTTCGGGCCGAAAGACGTCGTCCCGCCGCAGCCCCCGGTAAAGTAACCAGGCATTGACTGCGGCCTGGGCCGCAGTCGCCAGCGCCAGCCCCATATGGCCGAGCCGGAAATAGTGGTTCAGGGGAATGACAAAGGCGAGGCTGAGCACCATCTTGACGGAGATGGCAATCAAGCCGAATCGCACCGGCGTATAGGTATCCTGACGCGCGAAGTAGCCGGGAGCCAGAACCTTGATCAACATAAAGGCCAGCAATCCCAGGGCATAGGCCCGCAGGGACCAGGCCGCCATCTGCATATCCCAGGGTGTCATGCGACCGTACTGAAACAGAGTGGTCAGCAGCGGCTCCGCCAGTACCACCAGCGCGACCGCCGCCGGCAGCGAAATCAGGGTCACACAGCGCAGGGCCCAGTCCAGGGTGTGGCGGAAGCGCTGTGGGTCACCCGCCATATGCTGCCGGGAGAGGCTCGGCAATATCACCGTCGCCACCGCCACACCAAAGACCCCCAGCGGCAGCTCCGTGAGCCGGTCGGAAAAGTAGAGCCAGGAGATGCTGCCGGTGGGTAGGAAGGAGGCCAGCACCGTATCCAGCACCAGGCTGATCTGGGTGACAGACACCCCAAAGATGGCCGGACCCATCAGCCGCAGAATCTTGCGCACTCCCGGGTGGCTCCAGTCCCAGCGGGGGCGCGGCAGCAGCCCGGCGCGGATCAGGAAAGGCACCTGGAACAACAGCTGCACCACACCAGCCACCAGCACGCCCCAGGCCAGACCCATAATGGGTGGCTCGAACCAGCCGGTTGCCAATACCGCGGCGGCGATCAGTACCAGGTTCAGCAGTACCGGTGTCAGCGCTGGCACTGCGAAGCGGTCGAAGCTGTTGAGAACCGCCCCGGCAAATCCGGTCAGGGAGATCAGCATCAAATAGGGAAAGGTAATTCGCAGCATATCGGTGGCCAGGGCGAACTTTTCCCGCTCAGCGCCGTCCCACCACCAGCCGAATGCAAAAATACCCGCCACCAGAGGGGCGCACACCACACCAAATAAAGTGACCAGCAGCAGGGTGCCACCGAGCGACCCGGCGACACGGTCGTTGAGTGCCCGCGCAGCGGCAATACCCCCCTGCTGCCGGTACTCCGCCAGCACCGGCACAAAAGCCTGTGCGAAAGCCCCCTCGGCGAACAGGCGGCGGAAAAAATTGGGGATTTTGAAAGCGACAAAAAAGGCATCGGCAGCGGCACCGGCACCGGCAAATCGGGCGAACACTATGTCCCGCGCCAGCCCCATCACCCGCGAAAGCAACGTGGCGCCACTCACGACAGAGCTGCCGCGCAACAGCCCACTGGTGGATTTTTCCGGCGAAAGATCTTTGCTGGCGGCGGGTTGAGGCAAAACCGGGCTCCTGCACAGAGTGGAAAATGTGATGGCCGGCAAGTCTAACGCAATTTCGCCATCCCTCGGACCGCGATCGGCGCCGCGTTCACACTACTGGCGCCCGGCGGGGAAACTATACTCTGAGAGAGCTAGTGGCGCGCCACAACGGATTGTCGGCGTTCGGGAGATAAGGATGACCATCAACGCTTTGTTTATCGCTCTGGCGTTGGCCGCAGTGCTGTACATCGCCGTAGCCATGGGCCCGCGGCCGCAACGTGTGCGGGTGCGGATAGAGACCCCCGGCGATCGCCGCTACCACCGCCGGCGATAGGTTTTCGGCAGAACCTCGGGGCAGTGCCATATTTCACCACAATTGTCCCGGAATCTGCCCTGCTGACGCCATGTCAGCGCCTTCTTGCGCGCGTTAAATAAGACTCGACCGGGCCGCTGGGACAGGGCCCACCCGAGCAAACCGATTCGCAAGGAGAACAAAGATGAAAAAAGTATTGATGGCTATAGCCCTGGGTTCCGTTGTCACCACTGGTGCCCAGGCTGAAGAATTCCAGGGATCGAAATTCACCCCGGCCAAGCAGGCCACTGTATTTACCGGCGCCGCTGTCGCAGGGGCAGCCGTGGGTGGTCCGATCGGCTTCGTCGCCGGCGCCCTCGGTGGAGTCTGGCTCGGCGAACAGATAAGAGAGGCTGAAGAGGCAAACATGCTGGCATCACTATTGGCAGAGAGCCACAATGAATTAAGCGACCTGGCCCAACAATTGGACGCAGCGCGGCTGTCGGCCAGCGACGCCAGCCAAATGGCGGTTGATTCCCTCCAATTCCAGATACTCTTCACCACCGGCGACGATCAGCTGCAGGAAGTCCAGTTGCGTCAGTTGAGCGCCCTGGCGGACTTTCTCAAGCGCCACCAGCAGCTGCACGTGAAGCTGGAGGGGCGCGCCGATCCCCGCGGCAGTGACGGCTACAACAATGTGCTGTCGGACCAGCGCGCCCTGAGCGTGCAGAGAGCGCTGGAGGCAAATGGTGTAGATTCCACGCGGATCAGCCGCAATGCCCTGGGCGCCACCTACTCGACCGCGCATCGCGGCGACCTGGACGCCTACGCCATGGAGCGCCGGGTGGACCTGCTGTTTCACCTGCCGGACAGCGTCGCCGGCAACCTCTAGCGGGTTGTTGAGAGGGCCCTGCGGGGCTTCTCTCGACCCGGGTCAGCGGCAAATGCCCGCACCTGCCCTCCTCCACCGGGCGCCCCTGTGCGCCCTAGCAGGCTGTTGAAATTCGAAGAATTTCGACGCCTGGTACCGGAATATGGATGTTCCGGCAAAATCGACGACGCCTAACTCGTTGATTTTGGGAGAAAAGTGAAAATCACATTTTTCGCTTTTCGTGTTTTGAAACAGGCAGGATGCCTTTTTCAACAACCTGTTAGAGTTTGGATTTGGACGAATTTGCGGCATCATGTGTCAACCGCAGATTCCGCCAGCCACAGGCCTTCCCCCGAGCACCATGACCGCCACCATAGCCATAGTCGAAGACGAAGTTGCCATCGCCGAGAATTACCGCGACGCCCTGCGCCGCAGCGGCTACGCAGTCAACCTCTACACCTCCCGTCCGGAAGCGCTGGAAGCCTTCCACCGGCGGCTGCCGGACCTGGCGATCATCGACGTAGGCCTCGGCGCGGAGATTGAAGGCGGCTTTGAACTCTGCCGGGAACTGCGCGCCATGGCACCCGGTCTGCCAATCCTCTTCCTCACCGCGCGCGACTCGGAACTGGATATCATTTCCGGCCTGCGCCTGGGAGCCGACGACTATCTCACCAAGGATATCTCCCTCCCCCATATGCAGGCGCGCATCAACGCTCTGCTGCGCCGTGTGACGACACTAAGGGATGGCAGCGAGGCAAGCGAAACCCTGTCCCAGGGCGGGCTGGCGCTGGATATCTCACGGCTGCTGTGCCTCTGGAAGGGAGCGCCGGTAGACCTCACCGTCACCGAGTTCTGGATAGTCCACGCACTGGCCAGGCGGCCCGGACACGTGAAATCCCGCAGCCAGCTGATGGAGGCTGCGCGCGTGGTCCTGGACGACAACACCATTACCTCCCACATCAAGCGTATCCGGCGCAAGTTCCAGGCGCTCGACAGCGAATTCGATGCCATAAGTACCGCTTACGGCATGGGGTACCGCTGGCAGTCCCCATGACCTGTGGGAGCCCGCCACCGTGAAGCTGCGCCGCCAACTGACCCTCGTCAGCCTCGCCGCCCTGGCCCTGCCCTGGGCCGGCTGCCAGTATCTGCGCCAGGTGGACGACGCCCTGGCGGCGGGGCAGATGCAGGCGCTGAAGGCAACCGCAAACGCGGTGGCGGCGCGGCTGGCCAGCGCCCCTCAACTGATCGCCCCGGACTCCGGGCGATTGGGACGGCCCGATGGCGCCCAGCTCTATCTGCACCCATTGCCACACTCTCCAAGGCTGGATGGCTACGGTGACGAATGGCGCTCCTGGGGCCTGCCGCCGCAACCCATCACCGCGACCGACGGCACCGCCAGTGCCCAGGTAACCCTCGGACGGTCCGGTGAGCAGGTATACCTGTTGCTGACCGTGGCGGACGAGACCCATCGCTATCACGACCCCCGCACCGGCCTTCCAGCAAGCGGCGATACAGTGGAACTGAGTATGGACGGCCAGCGCTACCTGCTGCCGGTGGCCAGCCAGGGACCTGTCCGCGCCCTGCGGCACAGGCCGCGCCGGGGGGACTATCAGCGCGAACTGCGCCTGCGCGGGCGCTGGACCTCGGGCCCCGACGGCTATCAACTGGAGCTGGCCATCCCCTATGCACTCACCGCCGGGGAACTTGCGATCACTGCCCTCGACCGCCACAACAGCGATGGAGGCCTCCCGGCGAGGATCGCATCCACCCTGCCGGCGGACGGCGTGCCCGGCAGGCTGGTGGAGCCGCTGCCGCAACTCGAGGCTGAAATCCGCCACTTTGCCCGCCCGCACCTGCGCCTGGCGGTTGTGGACCGGGAAGGCTTTCTCCTCGCCAGCAGCGGCAGTCTCGACCCGGGCCCGGAGCCATCCCAGAACCAGCACTGGCTGCGCCGGTGGATCACCCGCAGTCTCCTGGCCCGTGAGCCGCTGCAGCGGCTGCCGGCCGGGGCACTGCCTGAGGCACTGAGCCTAAACCGAACCACAACAAGCCAGTGGTTTGCCGACGACAGTGCCGAGCGCGTAGGCGCGGCCAGCGTGCCGGTGATCACCCGCGCGGACGATATCGTGGAGAGACCTCTGCTGGGGCGGGTAATCGCCATGCAGTCGGGCGCGGCCATGCAGTCCCTGACCGACTCGGCGGCGCGGCAGCTGTGGCTGATCACCTGCGCCACCGCGGGGGCGGCGCTGCTGATATTGCTTGGCTATGCAAACTGGCTGTCCTGGCGGATCCGGCGCCTGCACCGGGCCGCGGGCAATGCGGTGGACGCCAGCGGCAAACTGCGCGGCAACTTTCCCCCCGCGCGACTGAACGATGAACTGGGAGCCCTGAATCGCGCCTTTGCCAAGCTGCTGGCGGAGCTGGATCACTACCACCAGTATTTGCGCACCCTGGCCGGCAAGCTGTCCCACGAGCTGCGCACACCGCTGGCGGTGGTGCGCTCGTCGCTGGACAACCTGCACGCCGGGGAGCTGGACGAGCCTGGCCGCCGCTATGCCCAGCGCGCCATGGAGGGCGGTGAACGCCTGTCGGGAATTCTCAACAGTCTGGCCGCCGCCAGCAACCTGGAGGCGAGCATCCAGCAGGCGGAACGGGAGGAGTTCGACCTGGGAGACCTGCTCGATGTGCTCAGCCATAGCTATCGGGACGCCAAACCCAGCCACCGCTTCAGCCTCACACGGCCGCCGGGAAACCTGCATTACTACGGCGCACCGGAGCTGCTGGCGCAACTGCTGGACAAACTGGTGGACAATGCCTGTAGTTTCGCCCCCGCAAACAGCGAAATCCGGCTCACTGTCGCCAGCGAGCGGGCCGACTACGCCATATCGGTGGACAACGAGGGTCCGCCGCTGCCGGCGGGCTACGACCAAAAGCTGTTCGACTCATTGGTATCGGTGCGCAGCGGCGGTGGCAGAGAGGGGCACCTGGGCCTGGGACTGCATATAGCGCGGCTGATCGCAGAGTTTCACCAGGGCCGCCTACAGGCCCAGAACCGCGAGGACGGCAGCGGTGTGGTGTTTACCCTTTTCCTGCCGGTGGATTGATGCCCGGTATCAGCCGGGGCCCGGCGCAGTTGACAAACAAGCGATGCTGGGGATAATGTCGCGTCCCGATCGGGCCATGGCCCGTCAGTGACAGCGATTTACAGATTCCAACAGGAGCAACCGGTGGCCAATTCACCTCAAGCGAAGAAACGCGCGCGCCAGAACGACAAGCGCCGCAAGCACAATGCCAGCCTGCGCTCCATGGTGCGCACCTACATCAAGAAGGTAGTTGCGGCCATCGATGCAGGTGACGTGGAAAAAGCCAAGACCGCTTATGCAGAAGCGGTGCCGGTCATCGACCGTATGGCCGACAAGGGCATTATTCACAAGAACAAGTCCGCCCGTCACAAGAGCCGCCTGAACGCACAGATCAAGGCTCTGGCCGCTTAATCCCGTTGCACAGGCGGATAAAAAACCCCGCTCCGGCGGGGTTTTTTATTGGGACCTATTCGATCAGGTTCTCACCCCCATCCTCCAGCTGCCGGGGACGCTGCCAATAGCTGAACTGCGGCGTCCAGTCCTGCTCGCCCAGGCCGGCGAGACCCAACAGACTCCACATGGCGCAGTAAATATCGCCGGGACCGAAGACACAGCTGTTTTTACGGTAAACCCTGTCCCCTTCGCGCTCGTACAGCACGGCACCGGGCATATTGTCGGCTCCGGCGGACACCGACTGCTCCCTCAGGTAGGTGCCGCCACCGTGGGAGGCGAGCCGGAACCGCCACCCGCGGCCACTGGCGAAACAGCGCTGAAGCTCCGGGGGGTCTTTGGACACCAGGGCCAGCGACACTACCGACTCCAGGTGTGGCACCAGGCCGTTGAAACCGTCCGCCCACAGAGTGCAGTAGCGACAGCCCTGCCCCATATTGTGGATCAGCAACAGCTTGTCACGGCCGGCGAAGAGATCGCGCAGTGTCACCTGACCGCCCAGGGTGGTGAAGGTGTAATCCGGCACTGCCGCACCCCGATAGTCGCGCCGCAAGGCCACCAGCTTTTTCTGCAGCTCCCCCAGCTGCCGTTCCACCTGTTGGATTTCTTCCAGTGTGCTCATGCGGGCCTCCCGATGCCGTCAGCCAAACGAACCCACAGCCTAACCGGGAATAGGGCCGGGCCGCACCGGCGCAGACATCTTTAGGCGCCTTTTTACACATAAGGAAAGGATATTATGGACCTGGCCCGCGTAGCGGAGCGATCAAAGCAATATCAGATTGTCCCGGTGAATCAACTCGTCATCGTCGCGGTAACCCAGCAATTCGGCAAACCGCTCTGACGGCTTCCCCATGATACGGGCGGTTTCGCTGCTGTCGTAGTTCACCAGCCCGCGGGCTATCTCGCTGCCGTCGGCACTGCAGCAGGCGACCAGGTCGCCGCGCTGGAAGCGGCCCTCCACTGCACTGACGCCCACCGGCAGCAGACTGCGGCCACCGACCCGCAGCGCCGCTTCGGCACCGGCGTCCAGCAGCAGCCGGCCGCGCACCTGCAACTGCCCTGCGAGCCAGCGTTTGCGCGCCGTAAGCGGGTCTGCCTCGGGCAGCAGTAGAGTACCCAGCGGCTCGCCGGCGCAGATACGGGTTATAACCTCTGCGCCGGCACCTCCGGCAATCACCGTGCAGGCGCCGGAGCGCGCAGCCAATTGCGCCGCCCGCACCTTGGTGGCCATGCCGCCGCGCCCGAGACCGCTGCGTGAGCCCCCCGCCACCGCCATCAGCGCCGGGTCGGCGGCGGAGCCCTCGGGGATCAGTTCGGCACTGGGGTCATCGCGCGGGTCCCGGCTGAAGAGCCCCTCCGCATCGGTCAAAATCAGCAGTGCGTCCGCCTCCACCAGGTTGGCCACCAGGGCCGCCAGGGTGTCATTGTCACCAAAGCGAATCTCGTCGGTGACCACAGTGTCATTTTCGTTGATAACCGGCACCACCCCCAGCGACAGCAGAGTGCGCAGGGTACTGCGGGCATTGAGATAGCGGGTGCGATTGGAGAGATCGTCGTGGTCCAGCAGTATCTGCGCTGTGCTGCGCTCAAAGCGGCCGAACGCCTGCTCGTAAAGCTGCACCAGATGGCTCTGACCCACCGCTGCGGCGGCCTGCAATCGGTGGATGGATTCGGGCCGCCGGCGCCAGCCGAGCCGGTCCATACCGGCGGCCACCGCCCCGGATGAAACCAGCAGCACCTCCGCGCCACCACTGCAGAGCGCCGCGATCTGCGCTGCCCAGTTCAGAATCGCCTGGTGGTCTACACCGCGGCCATTGTCGGTCAGCAGCGCGCTGCCGATCTTGATCACCCAGCGCCGGCTGGCGGCCAGCTGTTGCCGAACTTGCACTCACTCCCTCCATTGGGCCCGGGTTAGCGGGGATGTAACCAACCGGGCCGCGACCCGGAGTCATTGATTATTGGCGATATTCTACGTCGACATCACCGTCGTCGCTCCAGTCCTCGTCATCCCCCTCCGCCCGGGTGGCCTTGCGCCTGACCCGCTGTTCCCGACGCAGCTGCTCGATGCGCTCCCGCGCCTCCCGCTGCATCAGGCGCTGGGACTCCAGTTCCGCAGCGGCCAGGTCGGGATCTGCCTCTTCCGCATCCCTGCGCCCCTCCAAATAGTCCATCAGCGCTCCGGCCAGTGCATCGGTGCCCTCCTTGCGGATGGCGGCGACACGAAACACCGGTCCATGCCAGTCCAGGGATTCAACTATGGCATTGCAGCGGGCATCCAGTTCGGCGGCGGGCACCAGGTCCGTCTTATTCAGCACCAGCCAGCGTTCGCGCCCGGCCAGGGTGGGACTGAAAGATTCCAGTTCGCGCTCTATGCCCCGGGCGTTCTCGACCGGATCGGAACCATCAAAGGGCGCCAGGTCCACCAGGTGCAGCAGCACGCGGCAGCGCGTCAGATGCTTGAGAAAACGAATACCGAGACCCGCGCCCTCCGCCGCACCCTCGATCAGGCCGGGAATATCCGCAATCACAAAACTGCGGTACCGCTCAACCTGCACCACCCCCAGGTTCGGCACCAGAGTGGTAAACGGGTAGTTTGCGACCTTGGGCTTGGCGGCGGATACGGCGCGAATGAACGTGGACTTACCGGCATTGGGAAGCCCCAACAGGCCCACATCCGCCAGCACTTTCAACTCCAGCTTCAGCTGGCGCTCCTCACCCGGCGTGCCATTGGAGGTCTGTCGCGGCGCCCGGTTGGTGCTGGATTTGAAACGGGTGTTGCCCAAACCGTGGAAACCGCCCTGCGCCACCAGCAGGCGCTGGCCATGCCCGGTGATGTCACCGATGGTCTCGCCGGTATCAACGTCGATCACCGTCGTGCCCACCGGCACCTTCAGCTCCAGGTCCTCGCCCTTGGCACCGGTGCAGTTGCGCCCCCGGCCCGGCTCGCCACTGGCGGCGCTGTAGCGGGGCTGATAGCGGTAGTCCACCAGGGTGTTGAGTGCATCGTCGGCAACCAGATACACGGATCCACCGTCGCCGCCATCACCACCGTCGGGGCCGCCCTTCTCGACGAACTTCTCCCGGCGAAAGCTCAGGCAGCCGTTGCCGCCTTTACCCGCCTGCACATGAATGGGCGCCTCGTCGACAAATTTCATCTTCTCTCCACCAGCCCGAGCGGCTGCGCTGTTTCTAGCAGGTTGTTGAAAAAGGCATCCTGCCTGTTTCAAAACACGAAAAGCGAAAAATGTGATTTTCACTTTTCTCTCAAAATCAACGACTTAGGCGTCGCCGATTTTGCCGGAACATCCATATTCCGGTAGCAGGCGTCGAAATTCTTCGAATTTCAACAGCCTGCTAGGACCTGCTCACAATGACTGAGTGTGAACAGGTCCCGGGGAGTGTAATCCCTACCCACAAGCCATGCAGCGCCTCGCCGCCATAAAACGAAAAAGCCCCGCACAGGGCGGGGCTTTGCCATCGGCCGAAGTACCGCTCAGGCAGTTTCGATGGAAACGTACTTGCGCTTGTTGGGGCCCTTGACCTCGAACTTCACTACACCGTCCGCAGTGGCGAACAGAGTGTGATCCCGGCCTATGCCAACGTTGACGCCGGCGTGGAACCTGGTACCGCGCTGACGCACGATGATGTTGCCTGCCAGGACAGACTGGCCGCCAAAGCGCTTCACGCCCAGGCGTTTACTTTCGGAATCGCGACCGTTGCGCGTACTACCGCCAGCTTTCTTGTGTGCCATGAGTCGTTACTCCTCTGTTATGCCTCGATACCAGTGATTTTCACCTCAGTGAACCACTGGCGGTGGCCCTGACGCTTCATGGAGTGCTTGCGGCGGCGGAACTTGATGATTTTCACCTTCTCGCCGCGGCCGTGGCTGACCACTTCCGCAGTCACTTTAGCACCGTCTACCACCGGGGCACCGATGTTGACCTTATCGCCGTCGACCACCATCAGCACCTTGTCAAAGCCGATGGTTTCACCGGTGGCCACTTCCAGCTTTTCCAGGCGAAGCACCTCGCCCTCTTCCACACGGTGCTGCTTGCCACCGCTTTCGATAACAGCGTACATATCTCTATGCTCCAAAATGGACGACACGAAGCAGCGGGCCGACCCCGGAACCGGGAAGTCACTACCTCGCATTTTGGGAGCTTGCGCCGTTTGTTTAACCTTAACACCGCTGCTGGGCAAAAGAGAGCCAGCCAAACGGGGCGCAGATTCTAATCAATTCACAGGGTTGATACAATAGCGCCCCGCCACCACTGGGGTCGCGCCTGCCGGGCAGTATAAGGAATTTTTGCATGTTGTCGTTTCACCGGGTTGCCGCCGAAGATTTCACTGCGGTCAATCAGCGCATTCTGTTGCAGCTGCACTCCGACGTGCCCCTGGTTGAAAATATCGGCCACTACCTGGTCGAGGCGGGCGGCAAGCGCCTGCGGCCTCTGCTGGTACTGCTCTGTGCCAGAGCCTGCGGCTACCGGGGTGACCGCCACATCGACCTGGCCACCATCATCGAGTTCATTCACACCGCCACCCTGCTGCACGACGACGTCGTGGATGTCTCGGAGCGCCGCCGCGGCCGCCTCACAGCCAACGCCAAGTGGGGCAATGCCCCCGCCGTGCTGGTGGGTGACTTCCTGTATTCCCGGGCCTTCCAGATGATGGTGGCGCTGGACGACATGGACATAATGGCGGTGCTGTCCAACACCACCAACACCATCGCCGAAGGCGAGGTACAGCAACTGGTGAACGCCGGCAATCCCGGGGTCAGCGAAGCCAATTATCTCACCGTGATCCACAAGAAAACCGGCGCCCTGTTTGAGGCGGCCTGCGAAACTGCGGCAGTGCTGTCCGGCTGCACGACCGAGGAACGCAATGCGCTGAAGCTATACGGCCGCCATCTGGGGCTGGCCTTCCAACTGGTGGACGACGCCCTCGACTACCGCGGCGATCCGGAGGAACTGGGCAAAAACGTGGGCGATGACCTGGCGGAGGGCAAGCCAACCCTGCCCCTTATCTATACCATGGCCAGGGGCAGCGCCGCGCAGGCCGCGCTGGTGCGCGACGCCATCGAGCGGCGCAGTGCCGACAGACTCAGTGAAATTGTTGCGGCCATAGACGCCTGCGGTGCCTTGGATTACACCCTGGAGCAGGCCCGCAACGCGGTCGACCAGGCCAGAAACCAACTGGGCTTTCTGCCCCCGGGGGACCATAAAACGGCGCTGCAGCAGCTCGCCAGCTTTGCGGTGGAGCGCAGTGTCTAGGGTCTGTTCACACCAACTGAGCTGGCCCTGTTGTGACCGCTTTTTCGATGGGGCCGCGTATCAAGCCCGGATCAGCTGCAGCAGCTCCTGGGTCTTGGCTTCCATCAGCGCCCTGTCCCCCCGGGACTCGACATTGAGGCGCACCACCGGCTCCGTATTGGACATCCGCAAATTGAAACGCCAGCGGGGGAAAGCGACACTGAGTCCATCCACGTGGTCCACGGCTTCCGCCCCAGGCGCGTATTTCTCCTCAACCGCACGCAACAGCGCCCCGGCGTCGCTCACCCTGGAATTGATCTCCCCCGAACAGGGAAAAGCCTCCATGCGTTCGCTAACCAGGTCCGACAGGGACTTGCCGGTACGGCTGACCAATTCCGCCACCAGAAGCCAGGGAATCATGCCGCTGTCACAGTAGGCGAAGTCGCGGAAGTAGTGATGGGCGCTCATCTCGCCACCGTAGATGGCGTCCTCCCTGCGCATACGCTCCTTGATAAAGGCGTGGCCGGTTTTGCTCTGCACCGGCTCACCGCCGGTAGAGCGCACTATATCTTCGGTATTCCAGGTCAGGCGGGGGTCGTGCACCACCCTGGCGCCCCTGTGTTTGAGCAGGAAACTTTCGGCCAGCAGGCCGACCACGTAATAGCCCTCGATAAATGCGCCCTTCTCATCGAAGAAAAAACAGCGGTCGAAGTCGCCGTCCCAGGCGATACCGAAATCGGCGCCACTGGCCCGCACGGCCTCGGCGGTGGAGCCGCGATTTTCCGGCAGTAGCGGGTTGGGAATACCGTTGGGGAAACTGCCGTCCGCCTCGTGGTGTACACGTACAAATTCAAACGGCAGCTGCGGCGCCAGCGCATCCACCACCGCTCCAGCTCCCCCATTGCCGGCGTTGACCACCAGCTTGAGGGGCTTTAGCGCTGCCCGGTCCACATAGCCCAGCAGGTGCCGGACAAAATCGTCGCGGTGGGCATAGGGGTGCAATTCGCCCCGGCGCTCCACAGAGGGGAAGGCATTGAGTTCGGCCAGCTGCCTGATTTCGTCGAGACCACTGTCACCACTGATGGGGCGGCTGCCGGCGCGCACGAACTTCATGCCGTTGTAGTCCATCGGATTGTGACTCGCGGTGACACAGATGCCGCCGTCGAAGTGGCCGTGGAAAGTGGCGAAGTAGACCTCCTCGGTACCGCATTCGCCGATGTGATAGACATCGGCACCGGCATCCCGCAGCCCTTCCACCAGCGCTTCGGTCAATTCCGGGCTGGTGAGACGGATATCGTGTCCAACCACTACACGGCGCGCAGTGAGAAACTGGGCAAAGGCCCGCCCGACCCGATAGGCCACATCGGCATTCAGCTCATCGGGCACACGGCCCCGCAGGTCGTAGGCTTTGAAGCAGCTCAGCTCTGACATTTATAAACCGCTTTTTGCACGATTATCGCTTTGCCGGCTCTGCCTGAGCCGGCAGATAGACATGCTCATAGACGTGGTTGGTAGCCTCGACAAAGCCGTCCACGGAACCGCAGTCGAAGCGGCGCCCCACAAACCGGTAGGCCAGCACACAGCCCCGCTGCGCCTGAGTGAGCAGGGCGTCGGTGATCTGTACCTCGCCATTTTTACCCGGCGGTGTCTCGCGGATCAGCTCAAAGATATCCGGAGTCAGAATGTAGCGGCCGATGATCGCCATATTGCTCGGCGCCGCTTCCGCGGCCGGTTTCTCCACCATATCGGTGACCTGGTACAGGCCCGGCTTGATCTCATTACCGGCGATAACACCGAATTTGTGAATCTGGTCCCGCGGCACCTCTTCGACAGCGACAATACTGCAGCGGAACTGCTTGTAGAGCTGTACCATCTGCGCCAATACACCGCGTTCCGCGTTCAGGCAGAGGTCGTCGGCCAGCACTACGGCAAAGGGTTCATCCCCCACCAGGCGCTGCCCCTGCAAAATGGCGTCCCCCAGCCCGCGCATTTCCCCCTGGCGGGTGTAGGAGAAACTGGCCCGGTCGATGACATAGCGCACCGAGTCCAGGTAGCGCTCCTTGCCGGTGCCAGCAATCTGGTGTTCGAGTTCAAAATTGGTGTCGAAATGATCTTCGATGGCCCTTTTGCCGCGGCCAGTCACGAAGCCAATCTCATTGATCCCCGCCTCGATGGCCTCCTCAACGCCGTACTGCACCAGCGGTTTGTTGACCAGCGGCAGCATCTCCTTGGGCATGGCCTTGGTGGCGGGCAGAAAGCGGGTGCCGTAGCCGGCGACCGGAAACAGGCATTTCTTTAACATTTTGATCCCCAACAAACGATCCCTGCCGACGCTTTGCCGCGCCGGGCGGGCAACTTAGCACAAAATAACGGCGCTGTTCACCTGTGGGAAGGGCCCCATAGGCGGAAAATTCGTCTTTGGCACCGTAGGCATTTGCGGCAGCCAACCCCCGCAATCTAGTCAGCAGCGCCCGTGCAAACCGCAAAAGACAGGTGGCCGACTGGACAAGGACCCACCATTATTTAGAATGCCCGCTCTTACAAAAACGTCCACTCAGTGTGACGTGATCACCCAGAAACGGGAACAAAATGAGTAATTTCGTTCAGAAAAGCAGTTATAGCCGTGATGAATTGCTTGCCTGCTCACGCGGGGAGATGTTCGGCCCCGGCAACGCCCAGTTGCCTGCACCCAATATGCTGATGCTGGACCGCATCACCCATATCTCCAAAGATGGCGGCGCCCACGGCAAGGGTGAATTGATCGCCGAACTGGATATCCACCCGGACCTGTGGTTCTTCGAGTGCCACTTCCCCGGCGACCCGGTGATGCCCGGCTGCCTCGGCCTGGATGCCATGTGGCAGTTGCTGGGCTATTTTCTCGCCTGGAAAGGCAACCCGGGCCGCGGCCGTGCCCTCGGCTGTGGCGAGGTGAAGTTCACCGGCCAGATCTTACCCACCGCGAAAAAGGTCTCCTACCATATCCAGATGAGCCGCCTGGTTGAGCGCAAACTGGTGATGGGAATCGGCGACGGCTCAGTGTCTGTGGACGGCCGCGAGATTTATACGGCCAAGGATCTGCGCGTAGGGCTATTCACCCGTACGGACAATTTTTAACCCGGTGGCAAATACAACCGGGGACAATAACAGCGTAAACTGCCAGGAAGCTTAAACGGAGACCAGTATGCGTCGGGTTGCTATTACCGGAATGGGGATCACATCCTGCATTGGCGCCAATCTGGAGGCGGTCACCGCCTCACTGAAGAATGGCTGCAGCGGCATCACAGCCGATGAGGAATACCGCGAACTGGGCCTGCGCAGCCAGGTCTCCGGCAAGGTTGAGATCGACTTCAAGGAACATATCGATCGCAAGCACCTACGCTTTATGGGGGATTCCGCCGCCTACGCCTATATCGCCATGCAGGAAGCCATCCGCACTTCCGGCCTCGAGGAGAGCGACATTTCCAATCCGCGCAGCGGCATTGTCATGGGCTCCGGCGGCACATCCACCGCGGCGATCATTGACGCTGCGCAGACACTGAAAGACAAGGGAGTGCGCCGCGTCGGCGCCTTCCGGGTGCCCCAGGTGATGGGCAGTACCGTCTCCGCCTGTCTCGCCACCCCCTTCAAGATCAAGGGGGTCAACTACAGTATCTCCTCCGCCTGCGCCACCAGTGCACACTGTATCGGCAACGGCGCCGAGCTGATCCAGATGGGCAAGCAGGACATCGTCTTTGCCGGCGGCGGCGAAGAGCTGGCCTGGAGCCTGACCCACCTGTTTGATGCCATGGGTGCCCTGTCCAGCAAATATAACGGCACGCCGGAGAAGGCATCGCGCCCCTACGATGCGGACCGCGACGGCTTTGTCATCGCCGGCGGCGGCGGCTGTCTGGTGCTGGAGGAGATGGAACATGCGAAAGCCCGCGGCGCCACCATCTACGCCGAATTGACCGGCTATGGCGCCACTTCGGACGGCTACGACATGGTCGCCCCCAGCGGCGAGGGCGCGGTGCGCTGTATGCAGCAGGCCCTGGCCGGCGCTGACGGAAGGGGCCTGGAAGGACCTGTGGACTACATCAATACCCACGGTACCTCGACCCCCGTCGGTGACGTGGCGGAGCTGCGGGCGATGCGCGAAGTCTTCGGCGATCAGGTACCGGCATTCGCCTCCACCAAATCCCTCACCGGCCACTCCCTGGGTGCGGCGGGGGTCCAGGAAGCCATCTACTGCCTGCTGATGATGCAGAATGATTTCATCGCCGCCTCGGCCAATGTGGAAAACCGGGATGAGGCCGCGGCCGGTATGGACCTGGTGACCGAGCTGCGCAGCACGAAAATCCACCGCGCCCTGTCAAACAGCTTCGGTTTTGGGGGCACCAACGCCAGCCTGGTGTTCGACAAGATCTGAGCTGGCAGCTGTGCTTTCCGGCGCATCGGCGCCGGGCGGAGTGTCTGTTTTTTTTGCGCAACCGGTGTCAGGGCCTGTTCACACTAAATGAGCTGGCCCTAGGTGTCACTCCCACCTTTGTGATCCGCCGCCAGCCGCTCCAGCCATAACTCCACCTGTCGCGTCAGGCCCTGGCGCCAGCTGCGCTGCTGAATTCCGAAGACATCCCGCAGCCTGCCACAGTCCAATACCACACTGCTTCCGGCTTCCGCTCCCGGCAGGGCCTGGAGTCCGGCACTAAACCCCTCTTCGTAGAAAGACTGCGCGCGCTCCTCCACCTCCCGGGCAAACTCCATCGCCGTACAACTGTCGGCGGCGCCGTAATGGTAGATACCGGTGGTCGGCGCGCCGCTGGCAAGCTGCTGCACCATTGCAGTGACCACTCGGCCCAGGTCGAAAAGCGTTACCGGGCTGCCCAGCGCCTTGTCGTCCAAGGACACCGACTGGCGACTGGTCAAGCCGCGCAGAATACGCCCCAGCAGAGCGCTGTCGCTGCGATCCACCATCCAGCCCAGGCGCAACACAGTGCTGTGCCGGTGGCTCCCCAGGGCTTGCTCACAAGCCAGCCACTGGGTGCCCACCTCGCTTTTCGGTTGTGGCTCGTCGTCTTCGTAGTAGCGCTTTCGCGCCCGGCCGGGGAACACCCGGTAGGAAGAGAGATGCAGAATTGCCTGGTCACCGCGGTTTGCCAGGTAGCGGCAGGCCGCGAGTGCCGCAGGCAGCTCCCGGCTCCCGGCACAGCCGGCGGCATTGATCACCAGGGAAGTCCGGCGCAGCTTGTCGACTTGTGCCGGGGAAAATAGTTTGACGCGAAAACCCGCCCGCTGCAGCCGCTTTTGCAAGGTACTGTCGACCTCGTTGCCGGCGCCAATAATATCTACCGCATCCGACTGCAGCCCCTGATGGTCCCTCACTGTCCCCGATCGACCTTAAAAGGGAATATCGTCGTCGAAGCTGTTGTCGAAGCCGCCCGCAGGAGCCGGTTTGGGGGCCTGGCCGGAGGGCTGGTTGGCAGATGGTGCCGTAGGCGCCGAGCTGCGCCCCTGGTTATAGGGGTCCGGCTGCCCCCCCTGAGAATAGCCGTCGCCCGGCTGCTGGTCATAACCCTGGCCGTAGCCGCCCTGCTCGCCACCCCGGCTGTCGAGCATCTGCATTTCACTGGCGACCACCTCGGTAGAGTAGCGGTCCTGCCCGGTATTCTTGTCCTGCCACTTGCGGGTGCGCAGGGAGCCCTCTACATAGACCTTGCTGCCTTTGCGCAGGTACTCGCCGGCGATTTCCGCCAGGCGGTTGAAAAACACCACCCGGTGCCACTCGGTGCGCTCCTGCTGCTGGCCACTCTGCTTGTCCTTCCAGGACTCGGAAGTGGCGAGAGAGACGTTGGTGACAGCGCCACCACTGGGCATATAACGGGTCTCCGGGTCTCCGCCCAGATTGCCGATCAGAATGACTTTATTGATACCCCTGGCCATAGCCCTCTCCTTCATCACCCGGACGGTGCCGGGATTGTCGTTGTGCAAATTAAAAGGTTCGATCGCGCCGTCGGTAGGGCGCCACTGGCGCAAAACGCAAACCAGTGTATTTTTATCCAGCAGGATACAACAGTCGCCGCATCACTGCCCAGCGCCAGGGCCTGCCTGGGGTTCCCGGCGCAGCGACCACCAGAGGCAGCCCCACAGTAGTACCACAACCAGTCCCAGCAGTGCGACCGCCGCTGCGCCGCCCTGGCCATAGAGATAGCCACCCAGGCTGCCGCCGACAAAAGCGCCAAAAAACTGCAGTGTGGCGTAAAGGCCTGAGGCGGCACCTCTGGCCCGCTCCGGGGCGCCGCGTGTCAGCTGGGCCGGCAGCAGCGCCTCCAGCAGGTTAAACGAGATGAAAAATACCACCAGCAGCGCGACCAGCAGCCAGGCGCCGCCGGTGACCAGGGCCAGACTCCCCGCTGCAAGTCCCGCTAATGCCACTCCCATGGCCATGGGCACGCGGCCGCGGCGCTCCGCCAGGCGCATCAGCGGCAACATCGCCACAAACGAGCCCAGCATCAGCGGGGCATACAGTTTCCAGTGTTCCGCACCGGGCAAGCCGAGCTGTGCCACAACCACAAGCGGCAGCGGCACGAACAGGGCGGTCAACAGCAAGTGTGAGAAAAACACACCGCTCACCAGCTGCCAGGTCTCACCGCTTTGCAGCAGCTGGCGAAAGTCGCCGCGATAAACACGCTGGCGGGGCCTGGTGGCCGGGGTCGGCACCAGCCGCCACAACAACAGCATGCCCAGCAGCGCCAGCACCGCGGTCAGCCAGAAAATCGCCTGCAGGCCGCCGGCGCCAGCCAGTAGCGGACCCAGAATTACTGCCAGCATAAACGCCAGACCGATGGCGGCACCGATAGCCGCCATTGCCTTGCCGCGATTCTCATCCCGGGTCAGGTCTGCCATCAGCGCCATGGTCGCCGCGGCTATGGCACCACAGCCCTGCAGCGCCCGCCCGGCAATGAGGCCGTACACAGAATCCGTCTGTGCCGCCAGCAAACTGCCGGCGGCAAACAGAGTCAGGCCGGCGTAGATCACCGGCTTGCGCCCCCAGCGGTCGGACAGCACTCCCAGCGGTACCTGCAGCAGTGCCTGGCTCAGCCCATAGACCCCCAGGGCCAACCCCAGCAGCGCCGGAGTGCTGTGGCGGTAGCCGGTCCCGTACACCGACAGTACCGGCAACACCATAAACAGCCCGAGCATGCGGAACACATACAGGGCGGCCAGACCGGCGAGGGCGCGACGTTCGGTGGAATTCATGAGTTGCGTGGGACAGCTTAATCCGGCGCGCATTGTACCAGCGCTGGGGGCACAGGTGGATAAATAATCTGCACCACAGCGACGACGGACACGGGGGTTTGGTCCGCCTGGCTGCCAGCTTATACTTGACCGTTTTCCGCCAGCCAGCACAGGACCAAGCGAGCGTGGACACGATTTATGTACGGGGTGCGCGCACCCACAACCTGAAGAACATCGACCTGGATATTCCCCGCGATAAGCTGATTGTCATCACCGGACTCTCTGGCTCCGGCAAGTCCTCTCTCGCTTTCGACACCCTCTACGCAGAGGGCCAGCGCCGCTATGTAGAGTCCCTGTCCACCTATGCGCGCCAGTTCCTGTCGATGATGGAAAAACCCGATGTGGATACGGTCGAGGGGCTCTCCCCGGCCATTTCCATCGAACAGAAATCCACCTCCCACAACCCCCGCTCCACCGTGGGGACCATAACGGAGATCTACGACTACCTGCGCCTGTTGTTTGCCCGTGTGGGCGAACCCCGCTGTCCCGAGCACGGCGAGCCGTTGCAGGCACAGACTGTGAGCCAGATGGTGGACCAGGTGCTGGCCCTGCCGGAGGACACCAAGATGATGCTGCTGGCCCCCATTGTGCGCGATCGCAAGGGCGAGCATGTCCATGTATTCGAGCGGCTGCGGCGCGACGGCTTTGTGCGCGCACGCATCGACGGCCTGGTGTGCGACCTGGACGACACGCCCAAGCTGGATAAACGCAGAAAGCACACCATCGAAGTGGTGGTAGACCGTTTCAAGGTGCGCGAAGGGCTGCAGCTGCGCCTGGCTGAATCCTTTGAGACGGCACTGCATCTCACCGACGGCATCGCCTCCATCAGTTTTATGGAGGGCGGCGGGGAAGACCGGCTCTTTTCCGCCCGCCACGCCTGCCCGGTATGTGACTACTCGCTAAATGAGCTGGAACCGCGGCTGTTCTCGTTCAACAATCCCGCCGGTGCCTGCCCCAGCTGCGACGGCCTGGGAGTGAAGCAGTTTTTCGATGAGGACAAATTGATTATCGACCCGGACAGCAGCATCTCCGAGGGCGCCATCCGCGGCTGGGACAGACGCAATATCTACTACTACCATATGCTCGACTCCCTGGCCGAACACTATGGTTTCGACCTGGACAGGCCCTGGAGAAAGCTGCGCAAGCGCGACCGCCAGACACTGCTGCAGGGCAGCGGTGACGAGGTGATCGACTTCAGCTACGTCAACGACCGCGGTGACGTCACTGTGCGCCGCCACAGTTTCGAAGGCATTATCCCCAACTTCCAGCGCCGCTACCGGGATACCGAATCCCAATCGGTGCGCGAGGAACTAGCCAAGTACCTGAGCACCCAGAAATGCCCGGAGTGCAACGGCACCCGCCTGCGCCAAGAGGCGCGCAACGTTTTCATCGACAACCGCACCCTGGCCCAGATCACCGCCATGCCGGTAGGCGATGCCTTTGACTATTTCGGCCACCAGTTGAAGTTCAAGGGTGCGCAGAAGGAGATCGCCGACAAAATCCTCAAGGAACTCCGCGATCGCTTCCGCTTCCTGGTGGATGTGGGGCTTAATTACCTGACCCTGAACCGCAGCGCGGAGACGCTGTCCGGTGGCGAGGCCCAGCGCATTCGCCTGGCCAGCCAGATAGGCGCCGGGCTGGTGGGCGTGATGTATATTCTCGACGAGCCCTCGATCGGCCTGCACCAGCGCGACAATGAACGCCTGCTCAACACCCTCACCCACCTGCGGGACCTGGGCAATACGGTGATCGTCGTGGAACACGATGAGGACGCCATCCGCAGCGCCGACCATATCATCGACATAGGGCCCGGGGCGGGAGTCCACGGCGGCGAGGTGGTTGCGGTGGGGACCCACGCACAGGTGGCCGGGTGTAAGCACTCCCTCACCGGCCAATACCTGTCCGGGAGAAAGAAAATCGCCGTACCCGAGGAGCGCTATGTCCCGGATCCGGATTTTATCCTGCGCCTGGAAGGGGCCAGCGGCAACAACTTGCGCAATGTGGACCTGGAAATCCCAGTGGGGCTGTTTACCTGCGTAACGGGGGTATCCGGATCCGGCAAGTCCACCCTGATCAACACCACTCTCTACCCTCTGGCGGCCACCGCCCTGAACAAGGCCACAACTCTCAAGGCATCCCCCTACAAGGCGGTCTACGGTCTGGAGTATTTCGACAAGTGTGTCGACATCGACCAGAGTCCCATCGGCCGCACGCCGCGCTCAAATCCCGCTACCTACACCGGTATCTTTACCCCGATCCGCGAACTGTTTGCCGGCACCCAGGAGGCGCGCTCCCGGGGCTACAAGCCCGGGCGCTTCAGTTTTAACGTCAAGGGGGGACGCTGCGAGGCCTGCCAGGGCGACGGTGTTATCAAAGTGGAGATGCATTTCCTGCCGGATATCTATGTGCCCTGCGATACCTGCCAGGGAAAGCGCTACAACCGCGAAACCCTCGAAGTACAGTACAAGGGCAAGAGCATCCACCAGGTCCTGGAGATGACCGTAGAGGAAGCGCGGGAATTTTTCGATCCGGTGCCCAGCGTAGCCAAGAAGTTGCAGACTCTGATGGACGTGGGCCTGTCGTATATCAAACTGGGGCAGGCCGCCACCACTTTATCCGGCGGCGAGGCCCAGCGGGTCAAGCTCTCCCGTGAACTGTCCAAGCGCGACACCGGCCAGACCCTTTATATCCTCGATGAACCCACCACCGGTCTGCACTTCGCCGACATACAGTTACTGCTGGATGTATTGCACCGGCTGCGCGACCACGGCAACACCATCGTTGTGATAGAGCACAACCTGGACGTCATAAAAACCGCTGATTGGATTGTGGACCTGGGTCCGGAGGGAGGCTCGGGTGGTGGGCAAATCATTGCCGCTGGCTCACCGGAAGAAGTGGCAGAAATGGAAGCCTCCCATACCGGACGATTCCTCAAACCAATGCTCGGATAAACCAGCCATTAACCCGGCAACCAAATCAGTTGCCGGGTTAATGCGGCACAGGATGTGCCACCGCCGGCAGAGGTCGGCGCACGCCCTTGAAAAGCAAGCGACTCCGCGTAATTGCGCAGGTTTTCAAGGGCCACAATTCAATGGATGAGAGATCATCTATTGAATTGCCGGGTTAATAACGAATGGCGCCGGCCTGCTCCAGCGCCTTGTTTGCAAAGCCGCAAACACTTTGCTTCACTCAGAGACACACAAAAATGAAGTTGTTAAGTAAAGAAAGACTCAATTTATTGATCGCGCTCTGCGCCATTCTGATTTCCACTGCCTCTTTCTACGCCACCTATCAACAGGCCAGAGCGGCCAACCTTCAAGTCAAAGTGATGACCATGCCGATCGTTGAATTCTCTCACGGCAACTTTGATGTTCAGGAGAAAAAGCCTCTCATATCCTTTACACTTAAAAATGCCGGGTCCGGACCAGCCATCCTAAAATCCATTCAGTTCAACCACAACGAGATCCTGTATTCCAATCATACGGAATTCTTAAAAGGCTGTTGTCGAAAAGAATATAACGAACTAATGCAAAGAATCGGCAAAGCACAAAAGGAAGGGACGAACATCAACTTTGAGTCTGGGGGAATTGTCAGCAGCCCGACAGACAATACTATTATCCCGGCAAAGTCTGACTTCGAGTTTCTAAGAATCTACAGAGGCAACTTATCCGTCGACCTCTGGAAAAAATTGATAAAGAGCGGTTCAACCTCTCTCTCATCGCCTGCTTCTGCTCTCCTCTCGGAGATTGTTATCAATCCAACTCCGAACATATTTCCGCGGAAGTAAAATCCTGCCCGGCAAGTTGATTTTAAGTCTAGACTGCCCTGAAATAGACTTGGGCCAGGCCCCTCCGTGAGGGGCTTGGACTCAGCGAGAAAGGTTTGCCGCCAGGAAGCTGTCCATTTTGCGAAACAGGGCGAGCCTATGCTCCTCCTTGCTCAGATAGTGGTCCCCGTCTTCGTAGACCACCAGTTCAAATGGCGTTCCAGCCTTTTGCAATGCCTTGGCCATGGCCTCGGAGTGCCTCACCGGAACGATTCTGTCTTTGTTTCCATGGGCCAGCAACACCGGCACTTTTATCCGCTCCGCGAGCAGGCGCGGTGAAGTCTCCCGCAGTCTTTGCTTGTCATCGCGCAGACTGCCTATTTGCCGCTCGACAATTTCATTGTTTAAAAAGCGACGTTGGTTTCGCAGCAGCATCTGCAGATCCGTTACGCCGGCAAAACTCACCGCACAGCGGTAGGTATCCGGTGTCTTGGCTACCCCCATCAGGGCTGCATAGCCACCGTAGGAGCCGCCCACGATACAGACCCGGTCCGGGTCCGCAATACCCTGTTCCACCAGCCACTGCAATCCGTCACTGATGTCGTCCTGCATCTGCAGGCCCCAGCTCTTGAACCCAGCGGCCATAAAATCATAGCCGTAGCCCGCCGAACCGCGAAAATTCATCTGCAGTACCGCGTAGCCGCGGCTGGCGAAAAATTGTGTCCAGTAGTCAAAGGTATCCGTATCTGCAGCTATGGGCCCACCGTGGGGAAACAAAATCGTCGGTAGTTGTTCCTGCTCCACCGTTTGTGGCAAGGTAAGAAACGCCTCTATCTGCAGGCCGTCCCTGGCCTTGTAGCGCACCACTCGCTTCTCAGGCAGGTCGATGGTATCGAGGGCCGGGTAAGAGGATGCTATCGGTGTCACAGTGCCGGACTTTCTGTCTCCGTAAAAATACTTACCTGGCTGGTCGCTACTCACAACGTACAGCAGATAGGTCTGGCCATCATCGCTCATATCGACGATATAGTTGTCCGTGCCCGGCAGTGCCCTGTTGATAGCAGCATCGAACGCAGCAAACTGGTCATCCCACAGATGATACATGCTGTCATCTTTGGGAGCCACCAGACCCACAAAGCCTTTACGCCAGTTGGAATACAGCAACTTGCCCGAAACATCGTAGCCCTTGCGGGCATAAAGAAGCTGTTTTCCCAATGTTGGATCTTCAAGGTCGACTTTGTAAAGGGCCCGGTAACCCTCCCGGTATCCGCTGACAATCAATTCGCTATCGGTCTCACCAAATGCTAGCGGCCTGAGCCTGTCTTCCGACAGTGCCGTATAGCTCCACCCCAAGCGATAAGCTTTTTCCCCTGTACGTCGATAGAAAATGCGGTAGGTGTCCTTTTCCAGATCGACGTATACACGAGGCTGATGATTGCCATCCAGAATCCACTCCACGGTGCGGGCCTTTCCACCGCGGGCCTTGCGTATCGCTTTCCGCCCTGACTTGCTCAGTCGAACCTTGTACAGGCCTTTGGACCCCACTGCGTCAATATCCAGGGCCACCAAAATATAATCGGGCTCTTCCGGCAACCAATCGACAACGTCGTCCTGATATTGGGGGTCGCGCTCGGACTTAGACCGAATCTGAATCAGGTTTCGCATTGAACCCGGCTCATCGTATTTTACTGCCATCAAGCGGGTACTGGTGATTCCGGTACCATTCGCACGGCTCGGATACCAGAAGCTCATGACCAGATACTGATTATTCGCCCACCGAATCCAATTCACCTTATATTTCTTGTTGTCAGTCTTGGTGACCGGATAGATCCCTCCGGTTTTCCCGAGGTCTTGGGCATAGACGACAGTCTGTCCTTTGACATTGATAATCGCGGCGAAACGCTTGCCGTCCGGAGACAAGTCCACAGCCCGGTATGCGGGCAATTTGGCAAACGCCTCCACGGGGAGATTGATGGAATCGGCCACCGCGGGCAGGGCCACAACAACTGACAATAGGGCCAACCAAACCGGACCCACCCAACGCCTGAGCATGAAAAATCCTTCGTATTTTGTAAAAGATAATAAAAGAAAGACCAGACAAAATAGCGGTATTTAATCAGCGGATCAATAGGCACGAAATACACGAAAAAGCGCCTTTAAACTACAGTATTTCGCCTCCCCAGGCTGGAGCGATTTCGTCAACGGAGCCATGCTGCCAACCCGAGAATCGAGCGGCATATCGGGTCACGCGCCACCCTCTGGATTGGTTGGCACAAGCCATTGAAATACAAGCGATTCCGTGTGATCGTGCGGTGTTTTACCCACTTGTTGAACCCACGGAAAAGCCAGCAAAATAGGAAGTTATATGACTCGCCACCAGCGGCTGAGTATCGGTCCGGCCACTATGGTGGCCGCCGCCTTTATCGGTCCCGGCACCGTTGTTTCCGCATCACTGGCCGGGGCCAATTACGGCTATGCACTGCTGTGGGCACTGTTGTTCGCCATACTGGCCAGTGTGATACTACAGGAAATGGCCGCCCGGCTCGGGATAGTCACCGGACAGGGCCTCGGCGAAAATATTCGCCAGACCTTCAGCCAACCGCTGGCGCGCCTCCTGGCCATTGCGCTAGTGGTCAGCGCCATAGTGATCGGAAATGCCGCTTACCAGAGCGGCAATATTGTGGGGGCCAGCCTGGGGCTGGACGCGCTGACTTCCGCTACTTTTGGCCGCCAGTTCCCCTTTAGTCCCTGGCCGCTGCTGATCGCCGCGGCGGCCTTCTGCCTGCTATGGCGCGGGGAGTACCGCCTTATAGAGGGGGTACTGGTGTCGCTGGTGCTGCTGATGAGCCTGGCATTTGTGGCCACACTGGCCCTGACCGAACCGGATTTGCCGGCGCTGCTCAAGGGACTGCTGCGCCCCTCTATTCCCACCGGTGCCGGATTAACCGTCATCGCACTGATCGGCACCACTGTGGTGCCCTACAACCTGTTTCTGCACAGTGCCACCGCCAGCAGGAAATGGCGCGGTGTCGACTGCCTGCCCCAGGCGCGAAAAGACATTTTTATTTCCATTCCCCTCGGCGGGCTCGTCTCCATTGCCATCGTCGCCACCGCCGCCTCGGCCTTTTTCGGCCGTCAGATAGCACTGGGAAGCGCCGCAGATATCGCCCAGTCACTGCGACCATTGTTCGGCGACGGCGCCCAGTACCTGATGGGGGTCGGGCTTTTCTCCGCGGGTATTTCCTCGGCCCTGACGGCGCCTCTGGCCGCCGCTTACGCGCTCAGCGGTATTCTGGGAATAAAACCTGACTTGAAATCGATGGCATTCCGCTTGGCATGGCTTGCCATTTTAGCGGCAGGCACTATCGCCGCCACACTGGAGATCCGGCCCGTCCGGCTGATCTGGTTCGCCCAGGTTGCAAACGGATTGCTGTTGCCGGTGGTCACGGCCTTTCTGTTATGGGAAATGAATGCGCCACGGCTGGGAAAATTCAGAAATTCGCCGCTGCAAAATACTTTTGGACTGCTGGTCCTGTTGGTCACACTGGTGCTGGGGACCAAAAGCCTGGCGTCCGCCTTTGAGCATCTATAGCGGAATAATGAAAAGGTATTTTTCCAGCAGCCCACCGGGCCGGGCAGGAATCCTGGTACCGCAAGTCAGGTTTGTCAGGGCTTGATTTATCGAAGAGGGCAATCCCGCCCGGCACTTTCTGCCTCACTATTTCCAGTGGTGTTTTACGTCATTTGCCATGACTGGTACGTCTACGATGACCACTTGGTTTTGCCCCTTAATTCCCTGGACCCACTGGGGTTTCTTCACTAACCTTGGCCCGCTTTAACCGATAAGCAATATGGAGGTGCTGTCGACCGCTACGTTCGAGTAAGGGTGAGAGAGCTTTCCAGCCCCTGAGGTATAACGCGCGTTCCGGCCCGGCCGCAACCCGTAATAATACCCACCAACACAGGGGATTTAATAATGATAAAAAGGCTCCGTTATGTGGCTCCAATCATCGCAGCCAGCCTTCTGACTCTCAGCGCCAGCGCCCACTCGGAACCGGGCGACTATGGTTTCTGGACTACGCTAGGCCACCTGTTCAATCCGCCCAAAGCGAATGCGCCGGTCACCCCCGCGCAGACTCAGGGCATGTACCCTCTGTCACTGGACGACCCGGGATTCAACGACGGCTTCGATCACGGTGATTTCGACGATTGGCAACAGGTAAACCTTTCCGCTGACACCGGCGCCATGTGCGGCAATGGCTCACCCTATAAGTTCTTTGTCTACCGGGTGCCGGACACCAGCAACACCATGTTCTATTTCGAAGGCGGTGGCGCCTGCTGGGATTACGAGAGCTGCTCCGGTGCCGCCGGTATCCGCGGAGCCCGCAACCCCAACGGTATTCCCGACGGTTATGTGCAGAACATCAACCTGCTGGACTTTAGTAACTCTGCCAACCTGGCCACTGCCGCGGTATCGCCGCTGATCTATACCCACCACCCCTACAACCAGTTCAAGACCGGCGAATGGAACCTGGTGTATGTGCCCTACTGCACCGGCGACATCTATGTGGGCGACAAAACCGAAGTCTATCCGGATCCCAGCGGCCAGAAACCAGATCTGATCTGGCATCACAATGGCGTACGCAACGTACAGGCAGTGACTTCCTGGGTCAAAAACAATCTGCAAAAACCCAAGCAGATGGTGGCCGCGGGCTGCAGTGCCGGCAGTATCGGTGCACTGCTCAACTATTCCAAGCTGCGCGCGGATATGAACGTGGATTATGGCTACTTGATCGATGACTCCGGTCCCCTCTATCGCGCACCCCTGAACAGCAACGACAACAACCGCTATCCGTCGCTGCCACTGCACAAGAAGGTGCTCGATTCCTGGACCACCTACACTGCCAACGGTAGCCCCACTGACGTCAACCCGGTCAATATGCTCGCCAGCATCACACCGGGATTCGACAAGAACGAACTGGCTTCGCTCTATGTCGCCCTGTCCGGCAAGTTCCCCTCCGACCGTCTGGGCATCACCCACTTCCTCGCCGACGGCAACTTCTCTTCCTACTCCTACGAGCGTTTCTACGAGGATATTTACAACGATCCGGACCCGGCTTCACGCCTGGCCAAACTGCGCCAGAAATGGCAGCAGGACACCTTCGACAACCTGATTCCAGAACTTGAGCAGACCGGCAACTGGAGCTATTACTTCCCCATGTACCGGGACTTCAACGAGAGCCACTGCACTACCATCCTGGATCTGGAATATGGCGAAATCGCCGAGCACGGATTGGTACTGCGGGACTTCCTGAACAATGTTGTCAACTACCGCGGCGGTGCCCCACTCCGCGCCTACGAATCGGATCAGGTTTCCGATTTCGAAAACAACCACAATTGGTTCTACGATTTGGTGGGAGGGCTACTTTAGCCCCGGTTATTCACCCGGCAATGCAGTAGGTTGCCGGGTGAATACGGTACAAGAATCTGCCGGCGCAAGCCCTTCGATGTAATTTGCGCGGCTTTTGAAGGAAGACAACCCAATTGATGAGAGATTATCTATTGGGTTGCCAAGTTGATGCATGGCCCATGGAATGCTGCCGCTTCTATGGGCCACCGCTCATTGACTACCCTGATCTGAATAGGCTTTTTTCCGCGCCTCCTGCAGGCGCTGACGCAGGTACTCCTGCCGGCTCATGCCGTCGGGGAAGCTGGTCATCTGCTGTACTTCCTTTACTATCTCCACCTCCCTCTGCTTGTACTCCGCAAAGCCGGGCACTTCCTTGTAGGGGTCGTATTCCGCAGTGTGGCGCTGGGATTTCTCTCTATAGGCTTCCACCAATTCAGCGGCAGCCTGTTCGAATGCGGCTTTGTCCGCACTGTTGCGCTCCAGCCAGGCGAGCTTCAATGCCAGGGCCTCATAGGCCATCACGCGACCCTCAGCCTCAATGGTTTCTATCAGCTGCCAGATTTCCTGGTCGCTGAGTGTGTCGTCATTACCATTGAAATAGTCGTCCAGGGATAACTTGTCCCGCTCCTTGCGTAAATAGGCTTCCACCCGTGGATCCGACAGCAGTTTGGCTGCTTCCTGGCGGTCCATTTCCGCGGGGGCCATCGCCATCAACTCCTGCCGATTCACGGAGCGGTTTTCTACCGTCCGGTCCGGAGTCGATTCAACTTCCACCGATGGGGAAATGATATACCGCCAGCCGGCGGCGACTGCACCCAGAATAACCACTGGGGTAACAACAGACAGCAGAACCTTATTATTCATTGTGACCGCTTCCGTTATCGGGATAACGGTAAAGTTTAACCGGCGCGGGACACTGTGCAAAGCGCGCAAGCTATCCAGCGATGCCGGGTCGTATGAGACAGGGGATTACACCCAGGTGAGCTTCCGCTCATCAGTCGGCTGCGGGGCGCAGGGGGATTCTTTCGGGGGTACAAAGCCAGTCCGGGACTCGGGTGGCAGATTGCGCTGTTCCCAGGCGGATACTGCCTCTCCACAGCGACGCCGCTGTACGTCGGTTAGAACTCTGCCGTCGGGCCACTTTCCCAGCTCTATGGCGCGCTTCAGGCTCCCAATTACCTGGGGACTGAGGCTGTTGAGCAGGGTTTCAAACGACATAGCGGGTCTCTTTGCGTTTATCGCCGCAGAAAAAAGCCGGTCCATGACCGGCTTTCACTGCTAGCTGGCTACCCGACGTTACGCTTCGGCGGCTTCGGACTCTTCCTCAGCCTGCTGGCGATCCACCAGCTCGACGTACGCCATGGGGGCCTTGTCACCGGCGCGGAAACCGCACTTGAGTATACGGATATAACCACCCGGACGGGCTTCGTAACGGGGACCCAGCTCATCGAACAGCTTGCGCACAGCATCCTTGTCGCGGATACGGGCGAAGGCCAGGCGGCGGTTGGCGACACTGTCACTTTTGGCCAGGGTAATCAGCGGCTCGGCAACGCGGCGCAGCTCCTTGGCTTTGGGCAATGTGGTTTTGATCAGTTCGTGCTCCACCAGAGAAGCGGTCATGTTCTTGAACATGGCCTTGCGGTGGGCGCTGGTGCGGCTGAACTTACGGCCACTATAGCGATGACGCATGACTCAATTCCTTCCGACTTTTAGTTGCCTTCGCGGCAAGTCGTTCTGGAGCAGCCGACAAAGCTGCTCGGGTTATTGCAAATTGTTCTGTTGCGGCTTGGCCGCTGTTACAGGGTGCTCAGCTTGCTGTCGCCTTTGAGACTGGCCGGCGGCCAGTTTTCCAGGCGCATCCCCAGGGACAGGCCGCGGGACGCAAGCACGTCCTTGATTTCGGTCAGAGACTTCTTACCCAGGTTCGGTGTCTTCAGCAGTTCCACCTCAGTGCGCTGGATCAGATCGCCGATATAGTAGATGTTCTCCGCCTTCAGACAGTTGGCAGAACGCACCGTCAGCTCCAGGTCATCCACCGGGCGCAACAGGACCGGATCGACTTCCGGCTCGTCAGTCTTGGGCTGGGCCTCTTTCTCGCCGTGCAGGTCCACGAACGCCGACAACTGCTGTTGCAGGATGGTGGCGGCGCGGCGGATGGCCTCTTCCGGATCCAGGGTACCGTTGGTCTCCAGATCCAGTACCAGCTTGTCCAGGTCCGTGCGCTGCTCGACCCGCGCTGCCTCTACGCTGTAGGCCACGCGGCGAACCGGACTGTAGGACGCATCCAGTTGCAAACGACCGATCGCCCGGGTCTCTTCCTCTTCGTCGCGACGCGCATCCGCGGGCTGGTAGCCGCGGCCACGGGCCACAGTCAGCCGCAGGCTGAGGTCTACATCTCCGGTAATATTGGCGATCACGTGCTCAGGATTCACAATCTCGATATCGTGATCCACCTGAATATCCCCCGCGGTCACCGCGCCCGGACCGGTTTTGCTCAGGCTCAGTACCGCCTGGTCCTTGCCGTGCATCACAACCGCAATCTCTTTCAGGTTGAGCAGGATTTCAATTACGTCCTCCTGCACGCCCTCGATCGCACTGTACTCGTGCTCAACGCCGTCTATTTCAACTTCGATGACGGCGCAGCCCGGCATGGAGGACAGCAGAATGCGGCGCAACGCATTGCCAAGAGTGTGACCAAAGCCGCGCTCCAGCGGCTCCAGAACCACTTTGGCATGGTTCGGATTGTATTCGGTGACGTCAATACGACGCGGTGTCAAAAACTCGTTGACAGCAGTCTGCATAGCCATACCTGTTTACAGTTACACTCCAACTCAGGAGCAGGACCTTACTTGGAGTAGAGTTCCACGATAAGGTTTTCATTGATCTCCGCAGGCAGATCGACGCGGTCCGGAACACGCTTGAAAGTGCCTTCCAGTTTGCTCGCGTTCACGTCCACCCATTCGATTTCGCCACGCTGTCCAGCGACGGACACGGAGTGCTGGATACGCAGCTGCTTCTTAGCTTTCTCGCGCACAGCAACGACATCGCCTTCCTGTACCTGATAGGAAGGGATGTTAACGGTCGCGCCATTCACCAGAATAGCCTTGTGGGAAACCAGCTGTCGCGCTTCAGCACGGGTGGCGCCGAAGCCCATGCGGTAAACCACATTGTCCAGACGCTTTTCCAGAAGTTGCAGCAGGTTTTCACCGGTCGCTCCCTTCAGGCGCGCCGCTTCCTTATAGTAGTTGCGGAACTGCTTTTCCAGTATCCCGTAAATCCGGCGCACCTTCTGTTTTTCGCGCAGCTGTACACCATAGTCGGACAGGCGGCCGCGACCGGCGCCATGCTGACCTGGCTTGGACTCGGCGCGGCACTTGGAATCGTGCGGGCGTACGCCACTTTTCAGCTGTAGATCGGTACCTTCCCGACGGGAAAGTTTACATTTTGGTCCTATATAACGTGCCATTTTGTCAGCCCCCTCTTACACGCGACGTTTCTTGGGCGGACGACATCCATTATGCGGGATTGGCGTCACGTCGGTGATGTTGGTGATCTTGTAGCCGCAGTTGTTCAGTGCGCGCACAGCGGATTCGCGACCGGGGCCAGGGCCCTTCACTTCCACGTCTAGGTTTTTCAGGCCGTATTCCTGCGCCGCAGTTCCTGCGCGCTCGGCCGCCACCTGGGCTGCAAACGGGGTGCTCTTACGTGAGCCACGGAAGCCGGACCCACCTGCGGTGGCCCAGCTGAGGGTATTGCCCTGGCGATCGGTGATCGTCACGATCGTGTTATTGAACGATGCGTGGATGTGGGCAATACCGTCGACAACGGTCTTTTTGACCTTCTTGCGAACAGTAGTTTTTGGCTTAGCCATACCAGTATCCTAAATCCTGTATCAACTCCCCCGGGCCTGTCGGCCTCCAGAGGCTTGTTAAACCGCGAAATCGCGCCTTAATCAGGCTTATTTGCGAATCGGCTTGCGCGGACCCTTGCGGGTGCGGGCATTGGTCTTGGTGCGCTGTCCCCGCAGCGGCAGGCTGCGGCGGTGGCGCAGACCGCGATAGCAGCCCAGATCCATCAAGCGCTTGATGTTCATGGAGACTTCGCGGCGCAGGTCACCCTCCACAGTGAGTTTTGCAACTTCACCGCGGATGGAGTCGATCTGCTCTTCAGACAGGTCGCGGATTTTGGTGGATTCAGCGATACCAACCGCTGCCAAAATAGATTTGGCCGTGGTGCGACCCACCCCATAGACATGGGTCAGGGAGATCACGGCGTGCTTGTGGTCTGGTACATTGACACCAGCAATACGTGCCATAGAGGCGTACTCCACGTATCGGGAGCCACTGCTTGTTCTACTGTGGCTCTACTTCGATTCCGGCGCTGACAGCGACTAAAAAACCGCCTGCGCCACCAAAAAAGGCGCGCAAGGATAGCTTTTCAGACACCAATTTGCAATAGCCCGCCTCCCCTTCGACCTCCCGAAGCGGATGCGAACGACAGTCAACGCCCCCAATTGGAAACCTGCCCGGGGGCAGGTTTCACTCCCGGGACCAGAAGTCCCGGGCGTCGCCGTCTGACACGGGGCCGTATCAGGCGGTTTTTTCCTCTTTCAGCTTTTATGGATGCCCGCGTGAACACCCAAGGGGCTGCGCCCTCTATCAGCCTTGGCGCTGCTTGTGGCGTGGCTCGGCACTGCAGATGACCCGCAGAACGCCCTTGCGACGCACGATTTTGCAGTTACGGCAGATCTTTTTAACGGATGCGCGTACTTTCACGACCTTACCTCAAATCAATCAGTCTGCGAGCTAGCGACGGCCATAGCCCTGCAGGTTTGCTTTTTTCATCATGCCTTCGTACTGGTGCGACAACAGATGTGACTGCACCTGTGACATAAAGTCCATCACCACCACCACAACGATCAGCAGTGAAGTACCCCCCAGATAGAAGGGAACATTAAATCCGACCACCAGGAACTGCGGCAGCAGGGACACTGCGGCAATATAGGCGGCACCGACCAGGGTGAGTCGGGTCAGTACCCGGTCGATATAGCGGGCTGTCTGCTCGCCAGGGCGGATGCCGGGCACATAGGCACCGGACTTTTTCAGGTTGTCCGCCACCTCATTCGGGTTAAACATCAACGCCGTATAGAAGAAGCAGAAGAAACCGATCAGCAGAGCGAACAAAATAATGTTCAGCGGCTGACCCGGCCCCAGTTGCAATGCCATCCACTGCAGCACCTCGGCGCCGAAGCCTTCGCCACCCTGGCCAAACCACTGTGCCAGTGTGGCCGGGAACAGCAGGATACTGCTGGCGAAGATCACCGGGATCACACCGGCCATATTCACCTTCAGCGGCAGGTGGCTGGCCTGCGCAGCTGGCGCCGCAGAGTAGCGGCCGGCCTGGCGCCGCGCGTGGTTGATGGTGATACGGCGTTGGCCGCGCTCCATTACCACTACGAAATACACCACAGCCAGGGCGACAAACCCAATCGCCAGCAGCAGCAGGATATGCAGTTCGCCCTGCCGCGCCTGCTCGAATGCCTGACCGATAGCGCTGGGCAGTCCGGCGACGATACCGGCAAAGATCAACATGGAAATGCCGTTGCCGACTCCACGCTCGGTGATCTGTTCACCCAACCACATCATAAAGACAGCGCCGGTTACCAGGGACACCACGGCCACGAAGTAAAAACCAAACGCCGGCTCCGGTGAGTAGGCCAGGTTTTGCCCCGCCAGACCAAAGGTCATGCCGATACCCTGGATCAGGGCCAGCGCCACCGTCAGGTAGCGGGTGTACTGGTTAATCTTGCGCCGGCCCGCATCGCCTTCCTTCTTCAGGGCTTCCAGAGAGGGGGTCACCGCGGTCATCAGCTGCATGATGATGGACGCGGAGATGTAGGGCATGATGCCCAGCGCCAGGATACTCATCCTTTCCAGGGCACCGCCGGAGAACATGTTAAACAGCCCCAGGATGGTTCCCTGGTTCTGATTGAACAGGTTCGCCAGCTTGTCCGGGTCGATTCCGGGTACCGGAATGTGCGTTCCCACGCGATACACCAGTATCGCGAGAAACAGAAAACGAAGGCGCGCCCAAAGCTCGCCCAACCCCTTGCTATTCGCTAAAGGATTTACACCGGTTCCTGGTCGTGCCATTGGCGCCTCGATTAGTCTTCAATTTTACCGCCGGCAGCTTCGATCGCCGCCTTTGCACCCTTGCTCACTCCCAGGCCTTTCACAGTGACCGCTTTGGTCAGCTCTCCCGAGAGAAACACCTTGGCGCGTTTAATATGGCTGCCGATAATATCGGCATTCTTCAGCGCTGCCAAATCGATTGTGTCGCCTTCCACCTTGGCCAGTTCGGCCAGGCGTACCTCTGCGGTGAAGCGGGATACCCGGGCGGTGAAACCGTACTTGGGCAGACGCTTCTGCAGGGGCATCTGACCGCCTTCGAAGCCCGGACGCACGCTGCCACCGGAGCGCGACTTCTGACCCTTGTGGCCGCGGCCACCGGTCTTGCCCAGGCCGCTGCCAATACCGCGACCAACGCGCTTGGCGTTGCGCTTGTGGCCCTGTGCGGGAGATAAGTCGTTCAAACGCATGTTATTCCCCCTCTACCTTCAGCAGATAATTCACTTTGTTGATCATGCCGCGCACAGAGGGAGTGTCTTCCACTTCCACAGTGTGACCGATGCGGCGCAGACCCAGACCCGCAACACACGCCTGATGATTTTTCAGGCGTCCAGCAGTGCTCTTGATCTGGGTGACTTTAATGGTCTTCTTAGCCATGGTGCTACCCAATAAATAACCCTGGTCCGAACCGCTATCAGTTCAGAATTTCTTCGACAGACTTGCCACGCTTGGCCGCAACATCCTCCGGGCTCTGCATTTGCTCCAGCGCCTTGAAGGTTGCCCGTACCACGTTCACCGGGTTGGTGGAGCCGTAGCACTTGGCCAGTACGTTGTGCACCCCGGCCATTTCCAGGACAGAGCGCATGGCGCCACCGGCGATGACGCCGGTACCCTGGGAAGCGGGCTGCATATAAACCTTGGAACCGCCGTGACGGCCCTTGGTGGCGTACTGGATGGTATCGCCATTCAGATCCACCTGGATCATTTCGCGGCGCGCGGCTTCCATCGCCTTCTGGATCGCCACCGGCACTTCGCGAGCCTTGCCCCTTCCGAAACCGACGCGGCCATTGCCGTCGCCAACCACGGTCAGTGCGGTAAAGGCGAAGATACGACCACCTTTAACAGTCTTGGCAACGCGATTGACCTGGACCAGCTTCTCCTGCAGGCCTTCGTCGTTGCTTTTGTCTTTCTCTCTAGCCATAACTCAACCCTTAGAATTTCAGACCGGCTTCGCGGGCAGCATCAGCCAGAGCCTTAACACGGCCGTGATACTTGTAGCCGCTGCGATCAAAAGCAACCTGTTCCACACCGGCGGCCTTGGCGCGCTCGGCGATCAGTGTGCCCACTGCGGTAGCAGCGTCCACGTTGCCGGTTTTACCTGAGCGCAGATCCTTGTCCAGAGTGGAGGCGGAAGCCAGCACTCTGTCGCCCTCGGCAGACAAAATCTGTGCGTACATGTGGCGCGGCGTGCGGTTCACGGTGAGGCGAACGGCGCCCAGCTCACGGATCTTGGCGCGGGCACGACGTGCACGACGCAAGCGGGATGCATTCTTAACGTTCATATCTATGCCCTATTTACTTCTTCTTGGCCTCTTTGCGATACACGCGTTCGTCGGCATAACGGACACCCTTACCTTTGTAGGGCTCCGGCGGACGGAAGGCGCGGATCTCAGCGGCCACTTGACCCAGCAGCTGCTTGTCGCTGCTCTTGAGTACGATTTCAGTCTGGCTCGGGGTTTCGACCACGACACCCTCCGGCAACTGATAATCGATCGGATGGGAGAAGCCCAGGGTCAGGTTGACAGTCTTACCGGACGCTTTCGCCCGATAGCCGACACCCTGCAACTGCAATCTCTTTTCAAAACCAGTGCTCACGCCAACAACCATATTGTTGATCAGCGCACGTGTGGTACCGGCCAGCGCCCTGGCCTGCTTGGAGCCACTGCGCGCCGCGAAGGTCAGCTGGCTATCCGCCTGGCTCACTTCCACATCGCTGTGAACAACCATGCTCAGGTTACCGTTACCGCCCTTGATGGCGATGTCCTGACCTTTCAGGTCAACGGTAACGCCTGCGGGGATAACTACCGGACTATTTGCTACTCGAGACATGATAACCCCCGCTTTAGAATACGGTGCAGAGCACTTCGCCACCGACACCGGCCTGGCGCGCAGCGCGATCGGTCATCACACCCTTGGAGGTGGACACGATCGCGATACCCAGGCCACCGCGTACGGTCGGCAGAGTTTTCTTACCAGTGTAAGCGCGCAGACCTGGACGGGAAACACGGTCCAGTTCCGCGATAACCGGCTTGCCCTGGAAATATTTCAGGGCAATGGTCAGCTCCGGCTTGGCGCCTTCACTGACACTGCAATCGGAGACATAGCCTTCGTCCTGCAGGACCTTGGCTACCGCTACTTTCAATTTGGATGATGGCAGGGTGACTTCCGCCTTTCCGCGCGCCAGGGCATTGCGGATACGGGTCAGCATGTCTGCCAACGGATCTTGCATACTCATCTTATGAGACTCCTCAAATCTGCCAATACCTGCCGGAAATTACCAGCTGGACTTCACCAGGCCGGGCACATCACCACGCATCGCTGCTTCGCGCAGCTTGTTACGGCACAGGCCGAACTTGCGGTATACGGCGTGGGGGCGACCAGTGATACGACAGCGGCGTTGCTGGCGTACCGGGCTTGCATCGCGCGGCAGTTTTTGCAGCTTGAGTTGAGCCTCCCACCGCTCCTCTTCGGAAACAGTGGCACTGGCGATGATCGCCTTCAGCTCCTGACGCTTTGCGGCGTACTTAGCTGCGGTTCGAGCGCGCTTGTTCTCGCGCGCAATCATGGATTTCTTCGCCATGGAATCCTCTTAACCCTTAAGCGGGAAGTTGAACGCTTTCAGCAGCGCGCGACCCTGATCGTCGTTTGCCGCTGTGGTGGTAATACAAATATCCAGTCCGCGGAGCTTGTCCACTTTGTCGTAGTCAATTTCCGGGAAGATAATTTGCTCGGTCACGCCCATCGAAAAATTACCGCGACCGTCGAACTGCTTCGGACTGACGCCGCGGAAATCGCGGATACGCGGGATGGCGATGTCGATCAAACGCTCCAGGAACTCGTACATACGCTCACCGCGCAGAGTTACCTTGCAGCCGATCGGCCAACCGTCGCGGATCTTAAAGCCCGCAATAGACTTGCGCGCCTTGGTCACGATAGGCTTCTGACCAGTAATTGCCGTCATATCGTTGACAGCGTGTTCCAGCACCTTCTTGTCACCAATCGCTTCGCCGACACCCATGTTGACGGTGATCTTGGTGATGCGCGGCACTGCCATCACATTCTCGAGACCCAGCTCATCTTTGAGCTTGGCCGCGAGTTCCTTAGTGTAGAGCTCTTTAAGCTTTGCCATGATCTACCAACCTGCTTTTGCGCCAAGAGCCTTAGATGGCTTCGCCGCTGGATTTGAAGACGCGGATCTTGCTGCCGTCTTCCAGTACTTTGAAGCCCACCCGGTCGGCTTTCTGCGTGCCGGGGTTGAAGATGGCCACGTTGGAAGCATCGATAGACGCTTCCTTTTCCACGATGCCACCGGCAATACCCAGTTGGGGGTTTGGCTTCTGGTGTTTTTTAATCATCTGCACACCGGAAACGATCAGACGGCCATCACTCAGCACCTTGCGTACGGTACCGCGCTTGCCTTTGTCGCGACCGGCAACAACGATCACTTCGTCGTCACGCTTGATCTTGCGCATAACTCTATCTCCGCTCCAGGCTTAGATAACTTCGGGCGCCAGCGAGACGATCTTCATGAACTTCTCACCGCGCAGTTCGCGAGTTACCGGGCCAAAAATACGGGTGCCGACCGGCGCATGTTGCTGGTTCAGCAGTACCGCTGCGTTATCGTCAAATTTGATCAGTGAACCGTCGGGGCGGCGCACACCTTTCTTGGTGCGAACCACCACTGCGTTCATCACCTGTCCCTTCTTCACCTTACCGCGGGGAATGGCTTCCTTTACGGTTACCTTGATAATGTCGCCCACGCGTGCATAACGACGATGGGAGCCGCCCAGCACCTTGATGCACATGACACGGCGAGCCCCACTGTTGTCAGCCACTTCTAAGTAGGATTCCGCTTGAATCATTGTCTCTCTCCGAAACCTTTCAACCCGGCATTCAATGCGCTAGGGGTTATACCTTCGCCGCACGCTCTACAATTTTCTGCAAAGCCCAGGACTTGCTCTTGGACAACGGACGAGATTCCTCGATAGTGACAACATCGCCGATGTTGCACTCATTACCCTCGTCGTGGGCCTTGAGTTTGGTGGACTTGTTTACGATTTTGCCGTAGATCGGGTGCTTAACACGGCGCTCGATCAAAACGGTGATGGTTTTATCCATCTTGTCACTCACGACCTTGCCGGTGAGTGTACGCTTCAGCTTTGCTTCCGCCATGATTAGTTACCTGCCTTCTCGGTCAACACAGTCTTAATGCGAGCAATGTCGCGACGAGTCTGCTTCAACAGATGGGTCTGGGCCAGCTGACCGGTGGACTTTTGCATGCGAAGCTTGAACTGAGCCTCAAGTTGGTTCAGCAATTCCTGATTCAACTCTTCAACTGACTTTTCGCGTAGATCTGCAGTCTTCATTACATCACCGAACGCTTAACGAAAGTTGTCTTTACAGGCAGCTTGGCCGCAGCAAGCTCAAACGCTTCGCGAGCCAGATCTTCGGATACACCCTCCATCTCGTAGAGGACCTTGCCCGGCTGGATCTGAGCCACCCAATATTCAACACCACCTTTACCTTTACCCATCCGCACTTCGAGGGGCTTGTTGGTAATTGGCTTGTCCGGAAACACGCGAATCCAGATTTTACCGCCACGCTTTACGTGACGGGTCATGGCGCGACGGGCCGCCTCGATCTGGCGCGCAGTAATGCGGCCGCGACCGATGGCTTTGAGGCCGAACTCGCCAAAGCTCACCTTGGAGCCGCGCTGAGAAAGACCGCGATTGCGCCCCTTCTGTACCTTGCGGAATTTTGTACGCTTTGGTTGCAGCATCTGCGTACTCCTTATTTAGCAGCTTTCTTGCGGCTCTTCGCCGGCTTCTCATCGGGCACTTCGTCACCGATGACTTCACCTTTAAAGATCCACACCTTGATGCCGATGATGCCGTAAGTGGTCATCGCCTCGGCAGTGGCGTAGTCGATATTGGCACGCAGGGTGTGCAGGGGTACACGGCCTTCGCGGTACCACTCGGTGCGGGCGATTTCCGCACCACCGAGACGACCACTCACCTGAATCCTGATGCCCTGGGCGCCCTGACGCATGGCGTTTTGTACCGCGCGCTTCATGGCGCGACGGAACATGACACGGCGCTCCAGCTGCTGGGCGACATTCTGGCCCACCAGAGTTGCATCCAGGTCCGGCTTGCGCACCTCTTCGATATCGATATGCACCGGCACGCCCATCTGCGCGCTTACCTCTTTGCGCAGACGTTCCACGTCTTCACCTTTTTTACCGATCACGATACCGGGCCGGGCGGTGTGAATCGTCACACGCGCGGTGTTTGCCGGACGCTCGATCTCGATTCGGCTCACAGAGGCGTGGGCCAGTTTTTTGCGAATGAATTCGCGAACTTTCAGATCCGTGTACAGCTTGTCTGCGTACTCGTCGCTGCCGGCATACCACACGGAGGTATGCTTTTTAACGATACCCAGACGAATGCCGGTAGGATGTACTTTTTGTCCCATGGTTTTCTCGCCTGCTCTGTTATTTCTCGGCCACTTTCACAGTAATGTGACAAGTACGCTTAAGAATACGATCAGCACGACCTTTGGCACGCGGCTTAATGCGCTTCATGGTCATACCTTCGTCCACAAAAATTGTGGAAACCTTCAGTTCATCCACGTCGGCGCCCTCGTTGTGCTCGGCGTTGGCAACCGCCGACTCCAGCACCTTCTTGACGATCGCCGCACCCTTTTTATTGCTGAATGCCAGAATATCCAGGGCTTCCTCAACGCCTTTGCCACGAACCTGATCCGCTACCAGTCGCGCCTTTTGCGCCGACAGACGTGCGCCGCGTAATTTTGCTGCTACTTCCATCGTAATAACCTCGGCTTAGCGCTTCTTCGCTTTCTTATCCGCAGCGTGGCCGCGGTAAGTGCGGGTGGCAGCGAACTCGCCCAGCTTGTGACCAACCATTTCTTCGTTGACCAAAACGGGCACGTGTTGACGACCGTTGTGCACAGCGATCGTCAGCCCCACCATTTCCGGCATAATCATGGAACGGCGGGACCAGGTTTTAATCGGCCGGCGATCATTGGCTGCAATCGCTGCCTCCACCTTTTTGATCAGGTACAGATCAATAAAGGGACCTTTCTTGAGTGAGCGTGGCACTGTCGATTCCTCTCTAGCTGCTCAGACACCGCACGGCTTACTTGCCGCGGCGACGTACAATCATTTTATCGGTGCGCTTGTTCTTGCGCGTTTTCTTACCCTTGGTGGGAACGCCCCAGGGGGTCACCGGATGGCGTCCACCAGAGGTACGACCCTCACCACCACCGTGCGGGTGGTCGACCGGGTTCATCGCCACACCGCGAACGGTTGGACGAACACCGCGCCAGCGCGCAGCACCGGCCTTGCCCAGCTTGCGCAGGCCGTGCTCGGAATTGCCCACTTCACCCAGGGTTGCGCGGCACTCAGCGAGCACCTTGCGCGTTTCCCCTGAACGCAGGCGAATGGTCGCGTACTGGCCATCCCGGGCCACCAGTTGCACAGAGGCACCGGCGGAACGGGCCAGCTGGGCGCCCTTGCCCGGCTTCAGCTCGATGGCGTGGATCACCGAACCCACCGGAACATTGCGCAGGGGCAGAGTGTTGCCCACCGCAATCGGCGCGGCATCGCCCGACTGAATGGTGGCACCCGCCTTGAGGCCCTTAGGCGCTATGATGTAGCGGCGCTCACCATCGGCGTAACAAACCAGTGCGATGTTCGCACTGCGGTTGGGATCATACTCCAGGCGTTCAACTTTGGCCGGAATACCGTCCTTGTTGCGCTTGAAGTCGATGATGCGATAGTGCTGCTTGTGACCACCACCGATATGACGGGTAGTGATACGACCATTGTTGTTACGGCCACCGCTTTTGCTTTTGCTCTCCAGCAAAGGGGCATAGGGCGCGCCTTTGTGCAGGTCGGGATTGACGACCCTTACCTGATGGCGTCGACCGGCGGAGGTCGGTTTACTTTTTACAATCGGCATTGCAACTGTCCCCTTTACTCAGCAGCTTCAAAGTTGATATCGCTGCCTTCAGCCAGGCGAACATAGGCTTTTTTCCAGCCACTGCGACGGCCTATGCCGTGGCGGGTGCGTTTGGTTTTGCCTTTGACGTTCAGGGTGCGAACCTGCTCGACGGAAACGTTGAACAGCTTCTCAACCGCGGCCTTGATCTCAGCTTTCTCGGCGTCGGCGACAACCTTGAAAACCACCTGGTTGGCGCTATCGGCCAGCATGGCGGCTCTTTCGGAAACCACCGGGCCCAACACTATGTTGTAGAGTCGCTCCTGGTTCATCCCAGCACCTCTTCAATTTTCTTGAGCGCCGCCACGGTCACCACCACCTTGTCAAAGCGGATCAGGCTCACCGGGTCTATGCCCTGCACGTCGCGGACGTCGATCTTGTGCAGGTTGCGCGCGGCCAGGTAGAGGTTTTCGCTCAGCTCCTCGGTCACGATCAGCGCATCGGCCAAATCGAACTGGGCCAGCTTGCTCACCAACTGCTTGGTCTTGGGCGCCTCCACGTCGAAGGACTCCACCACCACCAGGCGCCCCTGACGGGCCAGCTCGGACAGGATGCAGCGCAGTGCAGCGCGGTACATTTTCCTGTTCAACTTGACGCTGTGATCGCGCGGCTCAGCGGCAAAAGTGACACCACCGGAGCGCCACAGCGGGCTGCGGATAGTGCCCGCACGGGCGCGGCCGGTACCCTTTTGGCGCCAGGGCTTTTTGCCACCACCGGAAACGTCAGAGCGGTTTTTCTGTGCCTTGGTACCCTGGCGAGCGCCGGCCATGAAGGCGACCACTGCCTGGTGCACCAGGTCCTGATTGAATTCACGCCCGAAAGTCACTTCAGAGACAGCCACTGTGCCTTTGGCACCTTCGGGAGTGGCGATATTCAGTTCCATACCCATTTCCCCCTCGGTGTTAGGCTTTAACTGCCGGGCGAACAATTACGTCGCCACCGGGAGCACCGGGCACGGCACCTTTCACCAGCAGCAGGTTACGCTCGGCATCCACACGAACCACTTCCAGATTCTGCACGGTGACGCGCTCAGCACCCATATGACCGGCCATCTTCTTGCCTTTCCATACGCGGCCAGGAGTCTGGCACTGACCGATAGAACCGGGTGCGCGGTGGGACAGGGAGTTACCGTGGGTGGCATCCTGGGTGCGGAAGTTCCAGCGCTTAACACCGCCCTGGAAACCCTTACCTTTGGAGGTTCCGGTCACGTCGATCTTCTGGCCAGCCTCAAAGCCGGACACAGTGATCTCAGAACCGATTTCAAAAGCCTCTTCAGCACCTTCGGTGCGCAGTTCGAAGAGACGGGTACCAGCTTCTGAGCTGGCTTTGGCGAAGTGACCCGCTTGGGGCTTGGAGACACGGGACGCCTTGCGACTGCCCACAGTGACCTGGACAGCGGCATAGCCGTCGGTTTCAGCGGTTTTCACCTGAGTGATGCGATTCGGGGCCACCTCAATCACGGTGACCGGAATGGATACGCCACTCTCGGTGAAGACGCGAGTCATGCCGCTCTTGCGGCCGACAATACCTATTGTCATCTTTTCAACCTCTCAGTGCACGGGGCTTTAACCCACTGCGGCCGCCCAGTTTCAGAGCGTTACACTACCCAGACCTTTTTCGCCCGGGATTCGGTAGTTAGTAAAAGTGTTAGCCGAGACTAATTTGGACCTCTACACCGGCCGCCAGATCGAGCTTCATCAGCGCGTCGACGGTTTTCTCGGTCGGCTCAACGATGTCCAGCAAACGCTTGTGTGTACGGATCTCGTACTGATCGCGCGCGTCTTTGTTGACGTGCGGGGAAATCAACACGGTGTACTTCTCTTTGCGAGTCGGCAGCGGAATGGGACCGCGGACCTGCGCACCGGTGCGCTTGGCCGTCTCGACGATCTCCTGGGTAGACGAGTCGATCAGCTTGTGATCGAACGCCTTCAGGCGAATTCGGATACGTTGACCCTGCATGGAATCAAACTCCAACTCAAAACCAAAGAACGTCCTTTTACGCAGCCCCGTGGGCGGGCGAAAAGGAGCGCGAATTCTACGGGCAGGCCGCCGCACTGTCAACTGGAGGGCCGGCACAAATTTACCCGCGCGCAAACTACAATGAAGTATCGGCAGCGGATCGAGGGTACCGACATGACTATTGCCGCAAGATTGAGTCAATATCTCAATGACCAATCAGTCGATTATCGTCTGATTCAGCATCCCCATAGCCATACCAGCCGTGAGAGCGCCCATGCCGCCCAGGTGCGGGAGGACCGGGTGGCCAAGGCAGTCCTGCTCAGGGACGATGAGGGTTATGTGATGGCGGTAATACCCGCCAGCAGCAGCCTGGATATGCGCGCAGTCCACGACGAAACCGGGCGCAATGGCCTGCAGATGGTAGCGGAGAGCGAGCTGGGGCCGCTATTCCCGGATTGTGAGCTGGGCGCCCTGCCTCCTCTGGGCCAGGCCTACGGTATCACCACACTGCTGGATAGCGGCCTGAGCCGCTGCGAGACCATCTATTTCGAGGCCGGCGACCACGAGGAGCTGGTGGCGATGGATGGACCGCAATTCACGCAGTTGTTCATGGGCAGCCACATCGCCGACCTAAGCAAAGACTGGCCCTAGCAGGGGAAGGGAGTGACAGCCGGGCGGCCCGCCCCCGGGCCCCGGCGCCCAATTGGAGACCCTGACCAAAGTGAAACGCCGAGGCCGCCCGAGCGACGCTATGCGCTCCCCTTCGCTACAGGAACTGATTTATCCCGGCCCCAGTGATAGAGTTCCGACACGGAGTCAGTCATCGATACTGGCTGATGAAGGAGGCTGTCCAGCCGCACTGGCATCTCCCTCTGTGCGGCCGTACCCTTAGAGCAACCAATAATAACAACCGGGTGAACCACAATTGGAACGACCCCGCTTGACACACAGTTTCGCCAATGCCCAGCACCCCTCCAGCTATCGATCAATACCAGAAATGGCTAGGTATCAGCGCCCGGCTTTCCGGAGACTCCCAGGGAGCGGAAGACCTGCTGCAGCAAGGCCTGCTGGCCGCACTGGAGGCACGGCGAAAGCCCTTTCAGGAACCCCGGGACGCCGCCTGGTTTTATGGGGTACTGCGCAATCTTGCCGCCCAGACAATCCGGCAGACCAGGCGCCGCCAGGCCCGGGAGTCCAGCTACGCCCGGGAAAACCGCGAACCGGGACGAAAAACGATCCTGGGCGGCAGCAGCATCCCGCCCCTGCCCCCGGCGCAGCGACTGGTCCTGCTGCTGGCTTTGAACGGTCTCAACAAAAGTGAGATTTGCCAGGTTCTCGGCATTGCCGATGCCACTTTGCGCCAACGCCTCAGCGCTATGCGCAAAAAACTCGCCTCGCAGGAGGCTCGCAGGAAGATCGACCCCGCGAGCCTGGCTGCGGCCTACGCCGCGCGAATGGACAGCGCAAACCCTCCCGGAGCCGGCCAACGCCGCGCCGCCCTGGCACAGGGGCCCGCCCGCCTGGTGGACTTTCGCTTTGGCATCACAGACCCGGACTGCAACCTGCTTGCAATCAGCCGCTCACCGGAGAAATAGCGTTATCCGGTTCGCGCGCCGCGCCGCTCCATATTGGCCAACCACTCTGACGGCAGAGCAGATTAGCGGAAAAATAAACTGAGCGATCGGCTCACAAAACACCCAGGCGCGGCAATAAGTAAGTGTCCGCAAAGCGGATATACACTCGAAACCAAGCATTGACCGGAGATTGTTATGTTGCAAAATTCACATATAGGCGCTGTGGTATTTTTTGTCAGCGACCTGGATAGTACGCGGCAGTTTTATGAAGGCACCCTGGGGCTTGAGACCAGCTGGATAGCCGCTGCAGAGGGGGAAGAAGACGACAGCCATCTGCTAGCCCATATCGGCGACTCTGTACTGGTCTTCTTTAAAGGGGAGGAGAAGCCGGCAAGGACACCTATCATTGTTTTTTCAACCGGCGACAACGACATACACCGTATGGTTGAACAGCTGGTCGCCTGCAACGTGGAAATTATTGCCCCAGTGCAACATGCTCCGGATGGCGGCTTGACTGCGGATTTTGCCGATCCGGACGGACACATATTGAGCCTCTACCAACCACCCACCGAAGTATCCCAAAAGCTGTGACGCAATAAGACAAACCTCAATCCGGGCGTTAGGGCGCCCGAATTGCGGTAGAAAACTAACCTCTCGAAAAAGTTTGGCCTCCGAACATTGAGTGGTAAGATTAATGCTATAAGAAATCAATGGATCGCCCGACCCTAGCAATCGAACTCAGCAATACCGAAAACGGGAAGCAAGTCTCTAATGAAGGTTGGCGGTGGCTACCGGAAAACGTATGGTCATCAAGACCGGGCAGGCAGGAAGAAGAATTACAAAAAGAACACCTAAGAGTATTATTCTTTAATTAGCACTCATGTCCCGTCGACCCGTACGAACAAGTTTAACAAGTTACAAGGGATTTGCTCTCTTATGCTCAAGCGAACAAGTAGTTTTATACCTCCACATCCAGATACTCGACTAACACCTCAACCAGTGCCAACCATGCCGAAAATTCTCATAATTAGTTATTTAAGCAATATAACCAATTTTAAATGCATCAAGTAACAATCTAAAGGACGTTTAATGAAACCATCAAAAAAATATTTATTTTTAATAATCTTGCTAGTTAACAGCGTGGCGTTATCAAATTGCGGCTTTGTAAGATCCCAACATTACAGCAGTAGTGCCGTTCAATATTTGTACCCGAATGAGGATGAGCGCATTGAAAGCCCAGGCATTCCGCAGTTAACCCTGCCATTGAAAGTGGGAGTTGCTTTTGTTCCTGAGGGAACCAGAGGGAAGCAAACCCTTACCGAAAAAGATAAAATAGACCTAATGCATGAAGTCAGCAAGAATTTCAAAAAATTTACATTTGTAAAATCAATAGAATTAATTCCTTCAGCTTACTTAAAAAAAGAAGGTGGCTTTACGAATTTAGACCAAATTCGAACTATCTATGACATAGATGTCGTGGCCCTGCTTTCGTATGACCAAACTCAATTCACCGACGAAGGCATAGCTTCAATAACTTATTGGACACTAGTGGGAGCCTACGTCATACCTGGTGAAAAAAATGATACTAATACAATGGTGGATGCATCGGTTTACGATATCCAAAGCCGTAAAATGTTATTTCGTGCTCCGGGCATCAGTCATATAAAAAGCAAGGCCACTCCAGTCAACCTTTCAGAGCAATTGAGAGCTGACAGAATAGACGGCTTCAAAGAGGCAAGTAAAGATCTTGTTACAAATCTGGAGATTCAACTGGAGTTATTTAAAGAAAAAGTGAAAGAGCTACCAGAAGATTTTCAAATAGCGCACAGCCCTGGATATACAGGCGGCGGAAGCCTTGATGCCGCAACTGTAATCTTCTTAGCACTTATTAGCGCATATTTCTTCTACTCCAGAAGAACCAAGAAAACATAGTAATGGGGCAACTGATATTTTTAGCCTTAGTTACTCTGACAAGCTTGCTAGCAAGCTTGTCATCTAATTTTTCCTCCGCTCTCGTTTTCGATCGCAATGCTATTTTCGATGGTGAAATTTGGCGTATTATAACCGGCCATCTTGTCCACTTTTCCACCACACACCTGACTTTTAATCTATTCGCCTTCTTGGTTTTAGGCTATGTGATGGAGAATAAAAAATACCCAAACCCTTATATATTCTACTTTAGTCTACCCATGATTATTAGCATCTGTTTACTAATCTTTAAGCCCCACATGAATTACTATGGGGGCTTGTCTGGAATCGCTTATGGCATTCTATACTATTGCGCATTAATGGGTATCAAAGAGGCACGTCCCTGGCAGACCATATGTCTCTTCGCAGTCTTTTTTGTTCCCATTAAAATAGCTGTAGAGATATACATCAATGCATCCCCTCTCCCTTCGGGCAGTGGTAAATTATTTATCCCGATGCAAACCAGTCATATTTCAGGATGTTTAGTTGCTATAATTTTTTATCTTATTGGGAATAGAAATAAATCAAGTACTACTAAAGCGTATAAGGATATGTAAAGAAATTCGAAATATTGCAGCAGGAATTTTATCTCTACCGGTGCGCCCTTTTAGATTTTCTGAAGTTGGCACAGCTCTTATTCGAAGCCTATTGTTTGACCTTCAGAGCATTTTAGTGGGTGCTATAGGATTTTTTGTTCGAATGCTTATCTGTTGAGCTGACTACGGACTCTCAAGCCCTCACACTTCGTGATACCTCATCGGCGGTGCTGCAAGTTGATATAAATCAATATTTGTTAAGAAGTGGATCTAACACAGAAAAGAAAAAGACCGCAATGTTTCCACTGCGGTCTTCCTTTAGACTAGATCAGTCGAGACTACAATTACTCGATGATCTTGGCAACAACACCTGCGCCAACAGTACGGCCACCTTCGCGGATCGCGAAGCGCAGCCCGTCTTCCATGGCGATGGGGGCGATCAGCGTGACCTTCATCTGGACATTGTCACCCGGCATCACCATCTCGGTGCCTTCCGGCAGCTCCACCGCACCGGTCACGTCGGTGGTACGGAAGTAGAACTGCGGGCGGTAGCCCTTGAAGAACGGAGTGTGACGACCACCTTCGTCCTTGGAGAGGATGTACACTTCCGCTTCGAACTTGGTGTGCGGAGTGATGGAACCCGGCTTGGCCAGTACCTGACCACGCTCCACCTCGTCGCGCTTGGTGCCGCGCAGCAGGGCGCCGATGTTCTCACCCGCACGACCTTCGTCCAGCAGCTTGCGGAACATCTCCACACCGGTACAGGTGGTGGTGGTGGTTTCCTTGATACCGACGATCTCAACTTCGTCGCCAGTGTTGATCACACCGCGCTCTACACGGCCGGTCACTACGGTACCGCGGCCGGAGATGGAGAATACGTCTTCGATGGGCATCAGGAACGGCTGGTCTACGGCGCGCTCCGGCTCAGGGATGTACTCGTCCAGGGTTTCCACCAGCTTCTTGACGGCAGTGGTACCCATTTCGTTATCGTCTTTGCCTTCCAGTGCCATCAGCGCGGAACCGATGATGATCGGAGTGTCGTCACCGGGGAACTCGTACTGGTCGAGCAGTTCGCGCACTTCCATTTCCACCAGCTCGAGCAGCTCTTCGTCATCGACCATGTCCGCCTTGTTCAGGAACACAACGATGTAAGGTACACCTACCTGACGGGACAGGAGGATGTGTTCGCGGGTCTGCGGCATGGGGCCGTCGGCAGCGGAACATACCAGGATAGCGCCGTCCATCTGCGCGGCACCGGTGATCATATTCTTGACGTAGTCGGCGTGTCCGGGGCAGTCCACGTGGGCATAGTGGCGGACCGGGGACTCGTACTCCACGTGGGAGGTGGCGATGGTGATACCGCGCTCGCGCTCTTCCGGGGCATTGTCGATGCCGTCGAAGGCAACGGCGTCACCGCCCCAGACTTCCGAACATACGCGGGTCAGGGCAGCGGTGAGGGTTGTCTTGCCGTGGTCTACGTGACCGATGGTGCCCACGTTCACGTGGGGCTTGGAACGTTCAAACTTTTCTTTTGCCATTTTAAATGTCCTCTAAGCTAGATGTTTGCCAAAGAAACCCCGGCGCTTCACCGGGGCCCTTTTGAACAGAAGTGAATCAGGCCTTGTTCTTTGCGATGATCTCATCGGCAACGTTTCTCGGCGCCTCGGCGTACTTCAGGAACTCCATGGTGTAGGTGGCGCGGCCCTGGGTGGCGGAGCGCAGGTCGGTTGCGTAACCGAACATCTCCGCCAGGGGAACTTCCGCGTTAACCACCTTACCGGCGGGGTTGTCATCCATGCCCTGAATCAGGCCGCGGCGGCGGTTGAGGTCGCCGACCACGTCGCCCATGTTCTCTTCCGGAGTCACCACTTCCACCTTCATGACCGGCTCCAGCAGCACAGCGCCGCCCACGGAGGACAGTTTCTTGGTGGCCATGGAACCGGCGATTTTAAACGCCATCTCACTGGAGTCCACATCGTGGTAGGAACCGTCGTACAGGCTCGCCTTCAGGCCCAGCAGCGGGTAGCCGGCCAGGACACCGTTTTGCATCTGCTCTTCGATACCTTTCTGTACCGCCGGAATATATTCCTTGGGTACCACACCACCCACGATTTCATTGACGAATTCCAGACCTTCCTGGGACGCGTCCTCGGCGGGCTCAAACTTGACCCAGACGTGACCATACTGGCCGCGTCCGCCGGACTGACGCACAAACTTGCCTTCGATTTCGCTGGTGTTACGGATCGCTTCGCGATAGGCCACCTGAGGCTTGCCGATATTCGCCTCGACATTGAACTCGCGACGCATACGGTCGACGATAATGTCCAGGTGCAGCTCACCCATACCGGAGATAATGGTCTGGCCGGTCTCCTCGTCGGTCTTGACGCGGAAAGACGGGTCTTCCTGGGCCAGCTTGCCCAGGGCGATACCCATTTTTTCCTGGTCCGCCTTGGACTTGGGCTCGACCGCCACAGAGATCACCGGCTCGGGGAACTCCATGCGCTCCAGAACAATCTTGTTGCTCTCGGAACACAGGGTGTCACCGGTGGTGACGTCTTTCAGGCCGATGGCAGCAGCGATGTCACCCGCCAGTACTTCCTTGATCTCTTTACGGTCGTTGGAGTGCATCTGCACCATACGGCCAACACGTTCTTTCTTCATCTTCACGGAGTTGTAAACCGCTGTACCGCTCTCCAGCTTACCGGAGTAGACACGGAAGAAAGTCAGGGTACCGACGAAGGGGTCGGTGGCGATTTTGAAGGCCAGGGCAGCAAAGGGGGCATCGTCGTCCGCTTCGCGGCTCTCAACGGTTTCACCGTCTTCCAGGGTGCCTTCGATCGCTTTAACTTCAGTCGGTGCCGGCAGGTATTCGATCACCGCGTCCAGTACCGCCTGCACACCCTTGTTCTTGAACGCAGAGCCGCCCAGAACCGGCACGATTTCATTGGCCAGGGTACGCTGGCGGATGGCTGCCTTGATCTCTTCCTCGGTCAGCTCGCCCTCTTCCAGGTACTTTTCCATCAGCTCATCACTGGCTTCCGCTGCCGCTTCCACCAGGAATTCGCGCATTTCCTCACACTCACCCAGCAGGTCTGCGGGAATATCCTCGTAGGTGAAGGTCATGCCCTGGTCGGATTCGTTCCAGATAATAGCCTTCATCTTGACCAGGTCGACTACGCCCTTGAATTCATCCTCGGCGCCGATGGTCATCTGCAGCGGCACCGCATTTGCGTTCAGGCGGTCTTTCAGCTGGCTGACGACGTTGCGGAAGTTGGCCCCGGCGCGGTCCATCTTATTGACGAACACCATACGGGGAACTTCGTACTTGTTGGCCTGGCGCCAGACAGTTTCGGTCTGGGGCTGAACACCGGAGGAGCCACACAGTACAACGACGGCGCCATCCAGCACACGCAGGGAACGTTCCACCTCGATGGTGAAGTCCACGTGCCCCGGGGTGTCGATAATATTGACGCGGTGCTGGTCGAACTGCTGCTGCATGCCGGCCCAGAAACAGGTGGTCGCAGCGGAGGTGATGGTGATTCCACGCTCCTGCTCCTGCTCCATCCAGTCCATGGTGGCGGCACCTTCGTGCACTTCACCAATTTTGTGGGACAGACCCGTGTAAAAAAGAACGCGTTCTGTAGTGGTGGTTTTACCAGCGTCTACGTGGGCGCAGATACCAATGTTGCGGTAGCGTGCGATAGGCGTTTTACGTGCCACAGTTGTATCCTCGATATAACGGCAAAAGGCAGCTGGGAAATTTCCCTGCTGCCTTTCGGTATTAATTGCCGATGTAGGTCATCATCAGACTTAGAAGCGGTAGTGAGAGAACGCCTTGTTGGCTTCCGCCATACGGTGGACGTCTTCACGCTTCTTGACCGCGCCGCCCTTGTTCTGGGAGGCATCGATCATTTCGTTGGCCAGGCGCTGGGCCATGGATTTTTCACCGCGCTTGCGGGAAAACTCCACCAGCCAGCGCATCGCCAGGGCCATACGGCGCGAGGGACGCACTTCAACAGGCACCTGGTAGGTGGCGCCACCCACACGGCGGGACTTTACTTCCACCATAGGGGCGATGTTTTCCAAGGACTCTTCGAAAATTTCGATGGGGTCTTTGTTCAGTTTTTCTGAAACCATGTCCAAAGCACCGTATACGATGCTTTCTGCCACCGACTTCTTGCCGCTGATCATGACATGGTTCATGAACTTGGCCAGGGTGACGTTCCCGAATTTGGGATCGGGCAGTACTTCGCGCTTGGCGACTACTCGTCTTCTCGGCATGGGTGTTGCCTCTCTTCAGGGTTACTCTGAGACGCCGCCGTAAAACCTTACAATCCGGCGAGCTCAGCCTTACTCCGGTTGGAAACCGAAACGCAAATCGTTATGGGGATTAGCCCTTGGGACGCTTGGCACCGTACTTGGAACGGCCCTGCTTGCGGTCGTTTACGCCGGCGCAGTCCAGCGCACCGCGTACCGTGTGGTAGCGCACACCCGGCAGGTCTTTAACACGACCGCCGCGAATCAGTACCACACTGTGTTCCTGCAAGTTGTGGCCCTCACCGCCGATGTACGAAGTGACTTCGTATCCATTGGTGAGGCGCACACGGCAAACCTTGCGCAGTGCGGAGTTCGGCTTCTTCGGTGTAGTGGTGTACACGCGGGTGCAGACTCCGCGGCGCTGCGGGCTGGCCTGCAGTGCGGGAACGTCGCTTTTTTCGACTTTGCGTTTTCTCGGCTTACGAACCAACTGGTTGATCGTTGCCATTAAAAATCACTCCAAAAATAAAAGGCCCCCACCCAATCAACAGCGAGTGAGGGCTTATCGTCAGTACGCGACCACCGTCCAGGCGGACACGCCCCATTAGCGGGGGCCGCATTCTATCGGCGCCCGCCCGCCGAGTCAATCCGCAACCGCAGCAGTTGCGGATTGACCATTTAGCCCCCGGACGATTTGAGGGCTTCGGTCAGCGCCGCTTCCACCTCTGCTGCAGACGGACCTTCCGCCTGGCCCAGAGGTAGTTGCAGGCTGCGCTTGCGCTTGCGCTCGCTGTGGTAGGCCAGACCGGTACCCGCCGGAATCAGGCGGCCCACAACGACGTTTTCTTTCAGACCGCGCAGACTGTCCCCTTTGCCGGTCACGGCTGCCTCGGTGAGGACGCGGGTGGTCTCCTGGAAGGATGCCGCGGACAGGAAGGACTCGGTGGCCAGGGATGCCTTGGTGATACCCAGCAACAGGCGCTCGAACTGGGCCGGCTGCTTGCCCTCGGCCCGCAGTTGCTCGTTCTCCTCGATCACACGCTGGTATTCCACCTGCTCGCCCTTGATGAACTCTGAATCGCCCATCTCGGTGATTTCCACCTTGCGCAGCATCTGACGCACGATCACTTCAATGTGCTTGTCGTTGATGCCCACACCCTGGAGACGATAGACCTCCTGGATCTCGTTGGTGATGTAGCGCGCCAGCTCCTCGACGCCTTTCAGGCGCAGGATATCGTGGGAGCTGGGCGGACCGTCGGAGATGACCTCGCCCCTTTCTACGGTTTCACCCTCGAACACGGTCAGCTGGCGGTGCTTGGGAATCAGGACCTCGTAGTGATCCTTGCCGTTGGCCAGTGGCTTGCCATCCCGGGGCGTGATCTGCAGGCGCACCTTGCCTTTGGTCTCTTTACCGAAGGAAACGGTACCGGAGATTTCCGCCAGGATGGACGGCTCTTTCGGCTTGCGCGCCTCGAACAGGTCGGCCACCCGCGGCAGACCACCGGTGATGTCCTTGGTACCGCCGGATTCCTGCGGTATACGGGCGATAACATCACCCACATTCACCTTGTCCCCATCCTTCAGGCTGAGGATGGCCCGCGGCGGCAGTGCGTAGTGGGCCGGGGCATTGCTGCTGGCCAGGGTCAGTTCCTCGCCACTTTCATCCACCAGGGTCACCGCCGGGCGCAGGTCTTTACCCGCCGCCGGGCGCTCGGCCGGATCGATAATCTCGATAGAGGAGAGACCGGTGATCTCGTCGGTCTGCTTGCGCACGGAGAGCCCTTCCTCCATGCCTGAAAGCCGCACCCAACCGGCAACCTCGGTGATGATGGGGTGGGTATGCGGGTCCCACTTGGCCACTATCTGGCCCCCATCCACTTCGGCGCCCTCGGCAACGGTAATCTGTGCACCATAGGGCAGCTTGTAGCGCTCCCGCTCACGGCCGGCACTGTCGGCGACCGCCAGCTCACCGGAGCGGGATACCGCTACCAGATTGCCCGCTTCAGTTTTCACGGTCTTCACATTGTGCAGGCGCACGGTACCGCCCTGCTTGACCTGGACGCTGTCCGCAGCGGAAGCGCGGCTCGCCGCACCACCGATATGGAAGGTCCGCATGGTCAGCTGGGTGCCCGGCTCACCGATGGACTGGGCGGCGACAACACCCACAGACTCACCGGAGTTGGCGCGGTGGCCGCGGGCCAGATCGCGGCCGTAACACTGGGAGCAGATACCGTGCCCGGTCTCACAGGTGATTGGCGAGCGCACCAGCACCTCGTCGATACCCATGGCTTCGATGCGTTGCACCCACTTCTCGTCGATCATGGTGCCGGCGGGAACGGCAATCTCGTCGCTGCCGGGCCTGATCACGTCCCGGGCCACAACCCGGCCCAGGATACGGTCGCCGAGGGACTCGATCACGTCGCCACCCTCGATCACCGGCGCCATGGTGAGGCCGTCGTCGGTGCCGCAGTCCACTTCGGTGATCACCACGTCCTGGGCCACGTCCACCAGGCGGCGGGTCAGGTAACCGGAGTTGGCGGTTTTCAGTGCGGTATCCGCCAGACCCTTACGGGCGCCGTGGGTGGAGATGAAGTACTGCTGTACGGTCAAACCCTCGCGGAAGTTGGCGGTAATGGCACTCTCCATAATGGAGCCGTCCGGACGGGCCATCAGACCGCGCATACCGGCGAGCTGACGAATCTGCGCCTCGGAGCCCCGCGCGCCGGAGTCCGCATACATATAGACGGAGTTGAAGGAATCCTGCTGGGTCTCCCTGCCCTCCCGGTCGATGACCGGCTCCTTCTTGATGCCGGCCATCATCGCCTGGGTCACCTTGTCATTGGTTCGGGACCAGACGTCGATAACCTTGTTGTATTTTTCACCGGCGGTGACCAGACCGGAAGCGAACTGACTCTCGATCTCCTTGACCTCCTCTTCCGCCGCCGCGATCAGATCCGCCTTGGCTGCCGGGATCTCGAAGTCGTTCACACCGATGGAGGAACCGGACTTGGTGGAGAAGTCAAAACCGGTATACATCAACTGGTCGGCAAAAATAACCGTCGCCTTGAGCCCCACCTTGCGGTAGCACTCGTTCAATACACGGGAAATGGCCTTTTTCTTCATGGGCTGGTTGACCAGCTCGAAGGGCAGGCCTTGCGGCACTATGTTCCACAGCAGGGCGCGACCGACGGTGGTATCGTAAACGGTGCGCTTTTCCTCTTTTTCACCATCCTCACCGACGACCACTTCGTCGATACGCACCTTGATTTTCGCCTGCAGTCCCACCTGCTTGGCGTAAAAGGCGCGGCTGACCTCCTTGATATCAGAGAAGAACATCCCCTCGCCCTTGTCGTTGACCCGGTCGCGGGTCATCCAGTAGAGGCCCAGTACCACGTCCTGGGACGGCACTATGATGGGCTCGCCGTTGGCAGGCGACAGGATATTGTTTGTGGACATCATCAGCGCGCGGGATTCCAGCTGCGCCTCGATGGTCAGGGGTACGTGTACCGCCATCTGGTCGCCGTCGAAGTCGGCGTTATAGGCCGCACACACCAGCGGGTGCAGCTGGATCGCCTTGCCTTCGATCAATACCGGCTCGAACGCCTGGATACCCAGACGGTGCAGGGTCGGCGCACGGTTGAGCAGTACCGGGTGCTCGCGGATCACCTCGTCGAGAATGTCCCACACCACCGCCTCTTCGCGCTCAACCATTTTCTTGGCCGCCTTGATGGTGGTGGCCAGGCCGCGGGCTTCCAGCTTGCCGAAAATAAACGGCTTGAACAGCTCCAGCGCCATTTTCTTGGGCAGGCCACACTGGTGCAGCCGCAGGGTCGGCCCCACCACGATCACGGAGCGGCCGGAGTAGTCCACGCGCTTGCCCAGCAGGTTCTGGCGGAAGCGGCCCTGCTTGCCCTTGATCATGTCCGCGAGGGATTTCAGCGGGCGCTTGTTGGAGCCGGTAATGGCGCGGCCGCGGCGGCCGTTGTCCAGCAGCGCGTCCACGGATTCCTGCAGCATGCGCTTTTCGTTGCGCACAATGATGTCCGGCGCGTTAAGTTCCAGCAGCCGCTTCAGGCGGTTGTTGCGGTTGATCACGCGGCGGTAGAGGTCGTTCAGGTCGGAGGTCGCAAAGCGGCCGCCATCCAGGGGTACCAAGGGGCGCAGGTCCGGCGGCAGCACCGGCAGGGCCTGCATGATCATCCACTCGGGGTTGTTGCCGGACTTGTAGAAGGCCTCCAGCAACTTCAGGCGCTTGGACAGCTTCTTGATCTTGGTCTCGGAGTTGGTGGCTGGAATCTCTTCCCGCAGACGCTGGATTTCCGACGGCAGGTCAATGTCGTGCATCAGCTCCTGGATCGCCTCGGCGCCCATCTTGGCCTCGAACTCATCGGCGAACTCCTCCATCGCCTCGAAGTACTGTTCGTCGTTGAGCAGCTGGCCGCGCTCCAGGGTGGTCATGCCGGGATCGGTGACCACATAGGATTCGAAGTAGAGTACCCGCTCTATATCCCGCAGGGTCATATCCAGCAGCAGGCCGATACGGGACGGCAGGGATTTCAGGAACCAGATGTGGGCCACCGGGCTGGCCAGTTCGATGTGGCCCATACGCTCGCGGCGCACCTTGGCCTTGGTCACCTCAACGCCACATTTCTCACAGATAATGCCGCGGTGCTTCATGCGCTTGTACTTGCCGCACAGGCACTCGTAATCCTTCACCGGGCCAAAGATCTTGGCGCAAAACAGCCCCTCACGCTCCGGCTTGAAGGTGCGGTAGTTGATGGTCTCCGGCTTTTTCACTTCGCCGTAGGACCAGGAGCGGATCATGTCGGGAGACGCCAGACCGATGCGAATAGCGTCAAATTCTTCCAGCTGGTCCCGATCCTTCACCAGGTTTAACAAATCTTTCAAAGCCTTTCTCCACTAGGGGGTAGTCATCCCGGCTGGGCCGGGCGGGCCGGGCGGGCTGTCGCCGCGCCGCCGGCCGCAATCTACTGAATCCGACAAGGGACCCTTGTTACTCGTTCTCAAGCTCGAAGTTCATACCGAGCGAACGGATCTCCTTGACCAGTACATTGAAGGACTCGGGCATGCCCGGCTCCATGCGGTGGTCGCCGTCGACAATGTTCTTGTACATCTTGGTGCGTCCCTCCACATCGTCGGACTTGACCGTAAGCATCTCCTGCAGAGTGTAGGCGGCGCCGTAGGCTTCCAGCGCCCAGACCTCCATCTCCCCGAAACGCTGGCCACCGAACTGCGCCTTGCCCCCCAGCGGCTGCTGGGTAACCAGGCTGTAGGAACCGGTGGAACGCGCGTGCATCTTGTCGTCCACCAAGTGGTTCAGCTTCAGCATGTACATGTAGCCCACAGTCACCGGGCGCTCAAACGCATCGCCGGTGCGACCGTCGTGCAGGGTGATCTGGCCGGACTCCGGCAGATCCGCGAGGCGCAGCAGCTGCTTGATCTCACTCTCGTCGGCGCCGTCGAACACCGGTGTCGCCATGGGCACCCCTCTGCGCAGGTTCTGCGCCATGGCCATGACTTCCTCATCGGAGAGTGCGTTCAGCTCTTCCTTGCGCCCGCCGCTGGAGTTGTAGACCTCCTCCAGGAAACCGCGCACCTTGGACACTTCCCGCTGCTCCTTGACCATCTGATCGACCTTGGCACCCAGTCCCTTGGCGGCCATGCCCAGGTGCATTTCCAACACCTGACCCACGTTCATCCGCGAGGGAACGCCCAGGGGGTTCAGGACTATATCCACCGGCTCGCCGTTCTCGTCGTAGGGCATATCCTCGACCGGCTTGATCACGGAAATAACGCCCTTGTTGCCGTGGCGACCGGCCATCTTGTCACCGGGCTGAATGCGGCGTTTGATCGCCAGGTAGACCTTGACGATTTTCAGTACACCGGGCGCCAGGTCGTCGCCGGACTCCAGTTTTTTCTTCTTGTCTTCGAAGGCTTCGTCGAGCAGCTTGCGGCGCTCCGTGAGCTGCGCTTCGGCCTTTTCCAACTGCTCGTTGAGACTGTCTTCCGCCATGCGCAACTTGAACCAGTCGTCGCGCTCCAGGCCGGCCAGGATTTCCGCCGTCAGCAGGTCGCCCTTCTTGACGCCCTTGCCTCCGGCGACCTTCTGGCCTTCCAGGGCCGCCTGCAGACGCTCAAAGGTGGCGCCCTCGACGATGCGGTATTCCTCGTTCAGGTCCTTGCGCACCTCGTCCAGCTGCGCCTTTTCGATGTCGATGGAGCGCTGGTCTTTCTGTAGGCCGTCGCGGGTAAATACCTGCACGTCGATCACGGTACCGCGGGTGCCACTCGGCGCACGCAGGGAGGAGTCCTTCACATCGGAGGCCTTCTCACCAAAGATGGCGCGCAGCAGCTTCTCTTCCGGGGTCAGCTGGGCTTCCCCTTTTGGAGTGACCTTGCCCACCAATATGTCACCGGCGCCCACTTCCGCACCGATATAGACGATGCCGGATTCATCGAGCTTGTTCAGTGCAGACTCGCCCACATTGGGGATATCCGCAGTAATTTCCTCACTGCCCAGCTTGGTGTCCCGGGCAATACAGGTCAGCTCCTGGATGTGGATGGTGGTGAAGCGGTCTTCCTGTACCACCCGCTCGCTGATGAGGATGGAATCCTCGAAGTTGTAGCCATTCCAGGGCATAAATGCGATGCGCATATTCTGCCCCAGGGCCAGCTCACCCAGATCCACGGACGGGCCGTCGGCGAGAATATCACCGCGGGCCACTACATCGCCGGTATTGACGATGGGGCGCTGGTTGATACAGGTATTCTGGTTGGAGCGGATATATTTGGTCAGGTTGTAGATATCCACGCCCGCCTCACCGGCCTCCACCTCGGCGTCGTGCACACGTACCACCACGCGACTGGAATCCACGCGCTCGATCACACCGCCGCGCCTGGCCACCACGCACACGCCGGAGTCGCCCGCTACAGTGCGCTCCATACCGGTGCCCACCAGCGGCTTTTCGGCGCGCAGGGTCGGCACCGCCTGACGCTGCATGTTGGAGCCCATCAGTGCCCGGTTGGCGTCGTCGTGCTCCAGGAAGGGGATCATGGCCGCAGCCACGGAGACCACCTGGCGGGCAGAAACATCCATATACTGGATTTCCCCCGGCGCCTTCAGGGTAAATTCGTTCTGGTGGCGCACACTCACCAGGTCGTCGGTGAAGCGGCCGTTACCGTCTACCGCGGCGGACGCCTGGGCGATTACATAGTTGGCCTCGTTGATCGCCGACAGATACTCGATCTCATCGGTGACCTGGCCATCGACCACCTTCCGGTAGGGGCTTTCGAGAAAACCGTAGTGATTGGCACGTGCATAGGTGGCGAGCGAGTTGATCAGGCCGATATTGGGGCCTTCCGGCGTTTCAATCGGACACACCCGGCCATAGTGGGTGGAGTGCACGTCCCGCACCTCAAAACCGGCGCGCTCGCGGGTCAGTCCGCCCGGGCCCAAAGCGGAAACACGGCGCTTGTGGGTCACTTCCGACAGCGGGTTGTTCTGGTCCATAAACTGGGACAGCTGCGAGGAGCCGAAGAACTCCTTCACTGCGGCCGCAACCGGCTTGGCGTTGATCAGGTCCTGCGGCATCAGTCCTTCGGACTCGGCCATGGACAGACGCTCCTTGACCGCCCGCTCCACCCGCACCAGGCCTACGCGAAACTGGTTTTCCGCCATTTCGCCCACGGAGCGCACCCGGCGGTTACCCAGGTGGTCGATATCATCCACCATGCCCTGGCCGTTGCGGATATCGATCAGCGTCTTGAGGACTTCGACAATATCCTCTTTGCTCAGGGTGCCGGGACCGGTTTCGTCTTCGCGGCCGAGGCGGCGGTTGAATTTCATCCGGCCAACGGCGGACAGGTCGTAGCGCTCATCGGCGAAGAACAGATTCTCGAACAGGGACTCCGCGGACTCCTTGGTGGGCGGCTCGCCCGGGCGCATCATACGGTAGATTTCCACCAGGGCTTCCAGCTGGGTGCGGGAAGGGTCTGCGCGCAAAGTGTCGGAGATAAAAGGACCGCGGTCCAGGTCGTTGGTGTACAGGGTCTCGAAGTGCTTGACGTTCAGTGAACGCAGCTTGGCGATGACCTCTTCGGTGATCTCCGCGTTACAGTCGACTGCGATTTCACCGGTGGACTCGTCGATGATGTCGTGGGCCAGAGTCCGGCCGAGCAGGTATTCCAACGGCGCTTCCAGTTTTTCCACACCGGCTTTTTCCAGCTGGCGAATATGGCGCGGGGTGATGCGGCGACCCTCTTCGACGATGACCTTGCCCTTGTTGTCCTTGATATCGAAGGAGGCGACGTCGCCGCGCAGGCGGGAGGGAATCAGCTCCAGGCTGACGGACTCCTCGCGCAATTCGAACCTGCTGGTTTCGAAGAACATCTCCAGCATTTCCTGGGAGCTGTAGCCCAGGGCGCGCAGCAGGATGGTCGCCGGCAGTTTGCGGCGGCGGTCGATACGCACGAATACCAGATCTTTCGGGTCAAACTCGAAATCCAGCCAGGAGCCGCGGTAGGGGATAACGCGCGCGGCGTACAGCAGCTTGCCGGAGGAGTGGGTCTTGCCCTTGTCGTGATCGAAGAATACACCCGGGGAGCGATGCAGCTGTGACACGATCACACGCTCGGTACCATTGATCACAAAGGTGCCGTTGTCGGTCATGAGCGGAATCTCGCCCATGTACACTTCCTGCTCCTTGATGTCCTTGATAGCCTTGTTGGCGGACTCCTTGTCATAAATGATCAGGCGCACGCGCACCCTCAGGGGACAGGCGTAGGTCACGCCGCGCAGGGTACATTCCTTGACATCGAAGGCGGGCTTGCCCAGGGTGTAGCTCACATATTCGAGAGCCGCATTACCGGAGTAGCTCACAATCGGAAATACAGACTTAAACGCCGCCTGCAGGCCCACGTCCCGGCGGTCGTCGGGGCGCGCATCCGCCTGCGTAAAGTTGCGATATGAATCCAGCTGTATCGCAAGCAGGAAGGGCACATCCATGACCTTTGGCAGCTTGCCAAAATCCTTGCGGATACGTTTTTTCTCAGTGTACGAATAAGCCATTCATATTCCCCAGCTTGATCAGTGACAAGACTTCGTGGGACCCCAGTCGGGAGCCCCTCCGGGCGAGAAGCCTCTGATCAGCGCAAACGTTTCCCTGCGCTGGTCGGAACCCTCTCCTGCAGCCGCGCTGGTGAGCCCGGCCCGCGTTGAATGTGTCTAAGTACCGGCGCAATACCCGGCGAGGGAGCGACACAAACCCCTGTCCCGCAAACGGCAAAAAGGCCGGCGGACAAAAATCCACCAGCCTCGCCGCTGACCGCCGGCCCTGCCGGCGACAGCGGAGCCTTTCGGCAACCGAATTACTTCAGCTCTACGGTTGCGCCGGCCTCTTCCAGGTCCTTCTTGGCCGCTTCGGCCTCGTCCTTGCTCACGCCTTCCTTCAGCGGGCTCGGAGCGCCGTCGACCAGCGCCTTGGCCTCTTTCAGGCCCAGGCCGGTGAGACCGCGTACGGCCTTGATCACGTTGACCTTCTTGTCGCCGGCGGAAGTCAGGATCACGTCGAACTCGTCCTTCTCTTCAGCGGCGGCTTCACCACCAGCCGGGCCAGCTACAACAGCTGCGGCAGCGGTTACACCGAACTTCTCTTCCATAGCTTCGATCAGCTCGACAACGTCCTTAACGGACATTTCGGCAACTGCGTTGATGATATCTTCTTTAGTCAGAGACATAATTCATTACCTGAATTGGTTTGAGCAGTAGCTGCTCGTATTTCGTTTCGAAACTGCAATTCGCCAGCGCGAATCTGTTACGCAGCTTCCTGCTCTTTTTGCTCGCGAATGGCCGCGATAGTGCGGACCAGCTTGCCAGCAGACGCTTCTTTGAGCACGCTCATCAGCTTGGCGATCGCCTCGTCGTATGTCGGCAGGCTTGCCAACAGTGCGACGTCGGTGACCGCGCCTTCAAAGGCGGCACCTTTCAGTTCCAGCTTGTCATTGCCCTTGGCGAACTGACTCAGGATGCGCGCACCGGCACCTGGATGTTCGTTGGAGAATGCAATGATGCTGGGACCCACGAATTTGTCAGTCAGACATTCGTAATCGGTACCGGCCAGAGCGCGACGCGCCAGAGTGTTGCGGACGACCTTCAACCAAACGCCGTTCTCGCGTGCCTCTTTGCGCAGGGCGGTCATGTCATTCACGGTAACGCCGCGGGAATCCGCAACCACCGCTGACAGAGCGCCTTCAGCAGCCTGCTGGACTTCCGCGACAATCACTTTCTTGTCTTCGAGTCCAATAGCCATAGTGTCACTCCTGGATTTGAAAAAAACCGGGCTCAGCCCGATCGTTCCGGTGCATAAAGCTCAAATCCAGCATAAATACTGGTTTGGGCGACACCGTCTGCGTAGGCTCGGACCCCTGCTTGGCCAGCCTGGCCGGAGTCCGCATTAAGCCAGATACGTTAAACCTCAACGCATCGGGCACCTACGGTCTTTGACGGCCCGCTTTCCTGCCGAGGCATTCCAGCGAACCCCAAAGTTCGGTAGCACTGAGGGCGAGCCCGAGGGGTCGCCCTACAGCGGATTAAATATTCAGGGAGGACTGATCGATAGTCAGCCCGGGGCCCATGGTGGTGCTCAGGGTGATCTTTTTCAGGAACACGCCTTTCGCGGAAGCCGGCTTGGCCTTCTTCAGGTCCGCCACCAGGGCCTCCAGGTTTTCCTTCAACGCGGCCGCGTCAAAGTTCACCTTGCCGATACCACCGTGGATGATGCCGCCTTTGTCGGCACGGAAACGCACTTGGCCCGCCTTGGCGTTTTTAACCGCAGTGGCCACGTCCGGGGTGACAGTTCCGGTTTTCGGGTTCGGCATCAGGCCGCGCGGGCCGAGAATCTGACCCAGCTGGCCCACTACGCGCATCGCATCGGGAGAGGCAATCACTACGTCGAAGTCCATTTTGCCCGCTTTTACGTCAGCGGCCAGTTCGTCCATACCGATCAGGTCCGCGCCCGCTTCCTTGGCGGCGTCGGCGTTGGCACCCTGGGTGAAAACTGCAACGCGCACATCTTTACCGGTACCGTGGGGCAGAGTGGTCGCACCGCGAACAGCCTGGTCGGATTTGCGCGGGTCTATGCCCAGGTTAACCGAGGCGTCCACAGTCTCTGCGAACTTCACCTTGGACAATTCCTTCAACAGGGCCACGGCCTCTTCAAAGCCGTAGGTCCTGCCAGCTTCGACTTTTTCAGCGATAGCGCGCTGACGCTTGCTCAATTTAGCCACTTAGAGACCCTCCACTTCGATACCGGCACTGCGCGCGGAACCGGCGATAGTGCGTACGGCGGCGTCCATATCGGATGCAGTCAGATCGGCCTTCTTCATTTCTACGATCTCTTCCAACTGCGCGCGGGTCACCTTACCGACCTTGTCGGTATTCGGTCGACCAGAACCGCTCTTGATCTTAGCGGCCTTGCGCAGCAGTACCGCAGCGGGCGGAGACTTCATGATAAAGGTGAAGGAGCGATCACTGTATACGGAGATCACAACCGGCACCGGCAGACCCGGTTCCAGGCTCTGGGTCTGGGCGTTGAAGGCCTTACAGAACTCCATAATGTTCACACCGTGCTGACCCAGTGCGGGGCCGACGGGCGGACTCGGATTGGCCTGGCCGGCCTTCACTTGTAGCTTGATATAAGCTTCGACTTTCTTAGCCATTACAGCTTCCTCTTGATTTGGGTGGTAGCGCCTGCGCTGTACGGCAGCAAAACCGCAACGCCCGGCTCCCCAGGGTTCCCCGGCGGCCCGCCGCAATGACGGCAGTTTCCAGGGACGCGAAAGCCCCCTACCACCCTATGGGTGGAAGGGGGCTGAAAATCTCGCTGGGCTCAGGCTTTTTCTACCTGGCCAAACTCCAGCTCTACCGGGGTGGAGCGTCCAAAGATCAGCACTGCGACACGCAGGCGGCTCTTCTCGTAGTTGACCTCTTCCACCACACCGTTGAAATCATTGAAAGGCCCGTCGATGACCCGCACCATTTCACCGGGCTCAAACAGAGTCTTGGGTTTGGGCTTGTCGACGGAATCGTCGATCCGGTTGAGAATCGCCTGAGCCTCGCGATCGGTAATCGGTGCCGGCTTGTCCGCCTTGCCACCGATAAAGCCCAGCACCCGCGGCGTCTCTTTCACCAGGTGCCAGGTGTCGTCATTCAGTTCCATTTCCACCAGGACATAGCCGGGGAAAAACTTGCGCTCACTCTTGCGCTTCTGGCCTGCGCGCATCTCCACCACTTCCTCGGTGGGCACCAGCACTTCACCGAACAGGTGCCCCATTTCCTGTAGCTCGATACGCTCCTTCAGAGAAGACGCAACACGTTTCTCGTAGCCGGAGTAAGCCTGAACCACATACCAATGCTTAGACATGTATCAACCTTTAGCCGATAACCTTGGAGGCCGCCCAGCCCAGAGCTGAATCCAGCGCCCATAAAATCAGCGCCATAATCAACACGACGACCATCACAATCAAGGTAGTCTGAGTTGCCTCCTGGCGCGTCGGCCAGACGACTCGACGCACTTCGGCCTGCGCTTCCCGCAACAGGGTCCAGAGCGCATTGCCCTTCGCTGTATTGAAGGCAACGGCCAGTGCCACGACAATGAGCGCGACCATTGCCAGCACGCGGTACAACAGCGGGAATTCAGCATAGTAGGAATTGCCCGCGACCGCAGCGCCCACCAGCAGCGCAACCAGCAGCCACTTCAGACCGTCCAGTCGAAAGGTTTTCGCTTCTACTTTAGCATTCATAAACGAAGCCCTTAGCGCTAACACACACAAGCCAGCCATACATGGCGAGGACTCGTGACGCCCTCAGGCACGACCCGGCGGGGCGGTTGAAAAGTTGGCAGGCCAGGAGGGACTCGAACCCCCAACAGCCGGTTTTGGAGACCGGTGCTCTACCAATTGAACTACTGGCCTGTATCCATTCGGGCCCATTACGCCGCCCGAAAATGCGGGGGCGGATCTTAACACCCTACCCCGCACTTGGCAAAGTCGCATATCTCAACGACTTTGAGACAGCCAATGATCATTCGATAATCTTGGCAACAACACCTGCGCCAACGGTACGACCACCTTCGCGGATCGCGAAGCGCAGCCCGTCTTCCATGGCGATGGGGGCGATCAGAGTGACTTTCATCTGGATATTGTCACCCGGCATCACCATCTCGGTACCTTCCGGCAGCTCCACCGCACCGGTCACGTCGGTGGTACGGAAGTAGAACTGCGGGCGGTAGCCCTTGAAGAACGGAGTGTGACGACCGCCTTCGTCCTTGGACAGGATGTACACTTCCGCTTCGAACTTGGTATGCGGAGTGATGGAACCCGGCTTGGCCAGTACCTGACCACGCTCTACCTCGTCGCGCTTGGTGCCGCGCAGCAGGGCGCCGATGTTCTCACCCGCACGACCTTCGTCCAGCAGCTTGCGGAACATCTCCACACCGGTACAGGTGGTGGTGGTGGTTTCCTTGATACCGACGATCTCAACTTCATCGCCAGTGTTGATCACACCGCGCTCTACACGGCCGGTCACTACGGTACCGCGGCCAGAGATAGAGAATACGTCTTCGATGGGCATCAGGAACGGCTGGTCTACGGCGCGCTCCGGCTCAGGGATGTACTCGTCCAGGGTTTCCACCAGCTTCTTGACTGCAGTGGTACCCATTTCGTTATCGTCTTTACCTTCCAGCGCCATCAGCGCGGAACCGATGATGATCGGGGTGTCGTCACCGGGGAATTCGTACTGGTCGAGCAGTTCGCGCACTTCCATTTCCACCAGCTCGAGCAGCTCTTCGTCATCGACCATGTCCGCTTTGTTCAGGAACACAACGATGTAAGGTACACCTACCTGACGGGACAGGAGGATGTGTTCGCGGGTCTGCGGCATGGGGCCGTCGGCAGCGGAACATACCAGGATAGCGCCGTCCATCTGCGCGGCACCGGTGATCATGTTCTTGACGTAGTCGGCGTGTCCGGGGCAGTCCACGTGGGCATAGTGGCGGACCGGGGACTCGTACTCCACGTGGGAGGTGGCGATGGTGATACCGCGCTCGCGCTCTTCCGGGGCATTGTCGATGCCGTCGAAGGCAACGGCGTCACCGCCCCAGACTTCCGAACATACGCGGGTCAGGGCAGCGGTGAGGGTGGTCTTGCCGTGGTCTACGTGACCGATGGTGCCCACGTTCACGTGGGGCTTGGAACGTTCAAACTTTTCTTTTGCCATTGCTAGCCTCCTAATATAGACACAGACAAAGCCCGCACCTACTTCCGGAACAGGCGCACCCGAGCAGCGAAACCCAAAACCCGGATACAAATAACCGCAGAGACCTCTGCCCCCGCGGTCATAAGAATGGAGCTCATGGGCGGAATTGAACCGCCGACCTCACCCTTACCAAGGGTGTGCTCTACCCCTGAGCTACATGAGCGTTTAACTGCCACAATCTGCCACCCGAGGGCAGCACAGCGACAGCACCCCGGAGATCACTACCTCGCCGCCGATCACCGACGGCACATCCCGAAACTCCGGCATTACGACTTGGAGCGGGCAGCGGGAATCGAACCCGCATCATCAGCTTGGAAGGCTGAGGTTCTACCGTTGAACTATGCCCGCGAACGGGAGACTCCAGACACAGGCCCTTCCATCTCCCGCTGGCAACACTGCCCGGCCCGGCGGCCGTCCAGCGTGTCAAATTGGTGCAGGGGGGTGGATTCGAACCACCGAAGCTTTCGCGTCAGATTTACAGTCTGATCCCTTTGGCCACTCGGGAACCCCTGCTCGAAAACGGCGTGTATTCTCTACACCAGCCAGAGCGCTGTCAACAATTTTCCCTTCAAATTCACAGACTTAACTGCACAATCCGACGACTTGCAGCACGGGAAGCAAAATGGAGCTGGCGAGAGGAGTCGAACCCCCGACCGGCTGATTACAAGTCAGCTGCTCTACCAACTGAGCTACGCCAGCCCTTTCCCTCACTATATGGAACCCGCTTCGGCCCCTAAGTGGAGGCGGGATTCTAGGGGATGTTCCCCCCACAAGCAACCGTTCCCGGCCGGGAAATTTGCCTTCTCAACCACCGGCGGATTGCTCTGGCCCGCGGTGGCCGGAGCGCACTTCATCACAGAGGTTCTGACGCAAACTGAGCTGCGGATACTCCAATTGCAGCTGTTGCCAGAACTCCTCCGCCAACTGCCCGCTGCCCCCGGGCGGGATAACCAGCCAGAGCTCCGCATAAGTCTGGGGCTCCTCGCGCATAAGGACATCGATACCGCGTCCACGCAAGTCGTCAACCAGTGATGCGGCGCGACCCCGCTCGGCAAAAATACCAAACGAGATGCCGTTGCTGAGGGAGCCTTTGGGAATCACATAGCTGTCGATTCCCTCGGCCTGCAACTGGCGCAGCTTGTGCAGCGCCTCGCGCCGGGAGCCCATCGGCGCCAGGTAGACCCAGTAGCGCATCTGCCCCTGCATTTCTATGTTGCGCAGTTGCGCCGTCACCTCCAGGGCCCCCAGCCGCTGCACAATATCCTCGCCCTGATACGCCTCTCCGAACGGGCCCAGTATGGTGCAGAGCTGGTCCTCCGCCAGTTCCGGCTCCGCCTGCTGCGGCGGCGGAGCCACAGCGGCAAGACTGTTCGCCGGCACCTCGCTGAGCAGCTGTATCCGCTCCCCCTGCGCCTCTTTTGGCGGTGGCCGCACGGCGGGAGTGTCGACGCTCTGCCCCAGAGTCTGAAACCAGGCAAAGAGGCCAACATTGACGAGAAACAGCAGTAAAACTATCCAGCGCATAGGGCTTATATGTGAATCCGAGTTATGGGTTGGTGAGCGCCAGTCCATCGAGCACCAGGTCCGGCACTATCTGGTAAGGCCACTCACAAAAAGACGAGATCAGCGCAGCATCACCGCCCGTCAGCCACAGGCGCGGCCCCGCACCACCGCTCTGGGACTCAAGCAGCCGCAGTGAACGCTCCACAGCCCCCAGTGCCATCAGCAGCAGTCCGCGGTTGACCGCCTCTCCGGTGTCCCGCCCGGGACTCAGCGACATCCCCGGAGAGGGGTCCAATGAGACCTTGACCGCGTCGGTATCCCGAAACAGCGCCCGGTGCATCAATTCAAGCCCCGGCAATATATAACCGCCCAGGTGCTGACCGCCAGCCCCCAGCAGATCCAGGGTCAACGCACTTCCACAATCAGCCACCAGCGCCGGACCCGGATAGCGCTGGTGGGCGGCCAGCACCGCCAGCCAGCGATCCACCCCCAAGCGGCCCACATCCCGATAGGCGCAGGTGACACCGGCACAGTCTGGCTCCACACGGGCAAACTCCACCGGCAGACCGAACTTGTCCCCGATAACCTGCTGCAGCACCCCCGCGACCTGAGCCCCGGCCACATTGGCCGCGCGCACCCGCCGCGGGCGCGCCAACGCACTTTCCCCCGGCAGCAGACCGCGGTGGAGATCGGCGTAGGACAGACTGCCCCGCGCCATCACCGCGCCAGCCCGGAGCTGGCGCCACTTGCCGCAGGAGTTTCCCAGGTCAAACTCGAGAATCACGGACACGCCTCACGCAGCGACAATTCACCGCCGTGGAAGCGCTGCAGCCGGCCATCCAGCTCCAGCAACAATGCCCCGGACGCGTCCACCCCGCGGGCCACACCACACCATTCCCGCTGCGCCGAGCGCAGAATCACGGGGCGGCCGGCAAACTGGTCCAGTTGCAGCCAGGCGTCCCGATAGGGGCCGAACCCCTCCCCCGGATACTGCTCCAGCAAGGGCAAAAGATGGTTGAGCACCGCCGCCGCAACCCGATTGCGATCCAGGCCGGGCCTGATACCCGCCAATTCCGCCCAGGGCTGGTCGATAGCCGCCGCACTCTGGGGCGACAGGCAAAAATTGAGCCCTATGCCGATTGCCACAGCGCAACTGTCCGAGAGGTCCCCGCTGAGTTCCAGCAGCACTCCCGCCAGCTTGCGCCCCCGCCACCAGATGTCGTTGGGCCATTTCACGCGCAGGTCCGGCACATCAAACTCGGCCATCGCCCTGGTCAGTGCCACACCCACCGCCAGACTCAGCCCCTCCAGCAGCTGAACGCCACCATTGAACTGCCAGCCGACAGAAAAGTGGATTCCGCCACCAAAGGGACTCACCCAGGGGCGACCGCGGCGGCCGCGGCCAGCCGTCTGCTGCTCCGCAAACATCACCACCGCGTGTCCGCAACGCCGCTCCAGCAGCTCCAGCATACGGGCGTTGGTGGAATCCACCTGGTCAACCACCTGCAAGCCGCCCAACAGGGCGCGCGCGCCCGGGTTTAAATAGGAGTCGATCGCCGCCGGCGACAACAGGTCCAGCCCACCGGGGAGGCGATAGCCACGCCCCTTCACAGACTCCAGCACTATTCCCTGCTGCTCCAGCTTCTGCAGCTGCTTCCACACTGCCGCACGGCTCACGCCCAACGCGGAGCCCAGGGATTCCCCGGAATGCACCTCTCCGTCGGCCAGCAGTTCCAGCACCGGGCGCAACGTCTGCAATGGATTGTTACGGGACAATTTCAGCTTCCCAAATAGCGGCGGTGGTAACGGTGGCCCAGGCCGGTAAGAATTTCGTACCCAATGGTTCCGGCATGGGCGGCGATCTCATCCACCGTGAGTTCGGTGTTCAACACCTGAATCGTCTGCAGAGCATCCCGGTCCGCCGGCTCCAGCGCGGAAATATCGTAGGTGGCGGAGTCCATCGACACCCTGCCCACCATCGGCAGCCGCCGGCCACAGGCCCAGCCGCAACCGCGACCCGCCTGAGAGCGCAGTATACCGTCGGCATAGCCACCCCGCGCCACCGCCAGCCAGGTACCGGCATCCACCGACTGGGTTGCGCCGTAGCCCACCTGGCGCCGCTGGCTCACATAGCGCGTCTGCACCACCGGCAGGCTCAGTTCCACCACCGCGCGCATGGGGTTTTCCCTCCCCGGCGTGGGGTTGATACCGAAGAGGGCCGAGCCCGGGCGGGCGATATCGAAGTGGTATTCCGGGCCGAGAAAAATACCCGATGAATTGGTCAGGCTGAGGCGAACCTGCGGCAACCGCTCGCGCAATCGCTCTGCAGCGCGGCTAAAATTTTCCAGTTGCACGCGGTTGAGCGGATGCTGAGACTGGTCCGCGCAAGCCAGGTGACTCATCAGCAGGCGAATATTTGCCGCCCTCAGTAAAGGGAGGTCCTGCAGCAGAACATCGAAGTCCTCCGCAGTCATTCCGAGGCGGGTCATCCCCGTGTCCACTTTGAGCACCGAGGGCGCCGCGACCCCTGCCCGCCCGCAGGCCTCCACCCAGGCCCGCACCTGCGGCAGGGTAAACAACACCGGCAGCAGGCCCGAACCGATACAGCGGCCTTCATTGCCCGGCCGCACCCCGGTGAAAACTGCGATGGACACATCACTGCCCAGCAGGGCACGCAGCTGCTCCCCCTCGGCCTGAGTGGCGACAAAAAAGTCGCGACAGCCGCGTCGATACAAAGCCGGCGCCACATGCTCCATACCCAGGCCGTAGGCATTGGCCTTTACCACTGCGCCGCAGCGGCTGCCGTCGGCCAGGCGCCCGGCCAGGTCCTGATAATTAGCAGCGATGGACTCCAAATCGATACTCAGCAGCCCCTCGCGGGAATCGTTCATGCCCTCACCAACCTCTCTTCACCGGCTATGCGGCCCCCAGCAGGCTCTCCCGGCGCAAGGCCCGGGCGCCGACTAATATACACAGCCCCACAGCCGAAAGGGTGACCAGGGAGCCGGCCAGGGCCATAGGCACAGATACGGGCTCCCCCGCCATTAACAGGTTCAACCACAGTTGCTGACCGAGAAACGGGATCAGCTGCCAGGCGGAGGCCTCCAGGTCGATACCGGACAGGTTCCACACCACCAACAGCATCAGCGGTAGCCCCTGCAAAATATTCAGCTGGATCTGGGCATCCTTAAAGGACCGCGAACGCAGTGCCAGCAGTATCTGCAATACCGCCACCAACAGTGCAAGCGGCAGCAGCAACAACCCCATCACCAGCGACGACCAGGCGTCAGCGGAAAACTGGACGCCGATATCCGCCAGAGGCAGTAGCGCGAAAGCGATGGTTAACACCGCCAGCGAGATCAGCGCACCTAGCCAGCCTATGCTGGTCACCGCCAGCACTTTTGCCACTATGATCTGCCAGCCTCGCAATGGCTGCTGCAGCAATATTTCGATGCTCATACGTTCGCGCTCCCCGGCGGAGGTATCGATCGACGGGGCCGCACTGCACACCAGCAACGCCGAAATCAGCAGTACCTGGACCAAGGTACCGAGCACCGCCACCGCACGGCTGGAGGGTGTACTGACATCGCGCACCTGCAATTGCCAGGGAGCCAAAAGCCCGGGGGCAATGCCCTGCGCCGAGAGGCGCTGTTGCGCAACGATTCGCTCCAGTCCATTCAGGCGCGCCTGCAGAAGTTGCGCACCCCGCCCACCGGATTGCTCCGAGCCATCCAAGTATAAATAAATCTGCGGCGTCGACAGGTCCCGGTAGCGCTCCTCGAACGCCACCTCTATCTGCAGCACCAGGTCATACCGCTCCCGCAGCAGTTCCGGCGGGGAGCCCTCATCCAGGAGTTCCAGTTGCAAGCCATCTCCCCGCAACCGCTCCACCAATAGCGGCGCATATTCAGCACCGATAACCGCGACATTGGCATGGTCTTCAGACAACACCTTCAGGGACAGGGAGCCGGCGCCGACCATCAGCGCGGGAAACAGCAGGGTGAAAGCCGCGGCAATCATCAGAGCGCGCCGGTCGCGCCAGACTTCCAAAAACTCTTTGCCCGTTAAAGCGCGCATCTGCCGCGAGAACAAATCCTTTACCGCACTCATGGCAGTGCCCCCTGTTTATCCATTAGCTCCCGCTCTCCATAGGCGAGCGCGACAAAACTGTCCTCCAGGTTGCCACATCCGGACTGTTCGTTAAGCGCATCCGGCGTGCCATCGCCGACGATGGTGCCACCGGCCATAACCAGCACTGTATCGGAAAGCTCCAGCACCTCCGCCATGATATGGCTTGAGAACAGTATGGCCGTTCCCTCCGCGCGCAATCGCAACAGCGTTTTGCGCAGCAAGCGGGCGGCCAGCACATCCAGGCCCCGGGTGGGCTCATCGAGAATCAAATGGCTGGGCCTGTGTACCAGTGCCCGGGCCAGAGAGACCTTCATACGTTCCCCCTGGGAAAACCCCTTGATGCGCCGGTCCCAGAGATCGTTCAGTTCCAGTTCCGCGCGGATACGCACCAGCGCCTGCTCCAGCTCCGCAGCGGGCACTTCCTGGGCACTGGCAAAAAAGGACAAATATTCGCCGACAGTGAGGCGCTCGTACAAACCCTCCCGGTCACCGATGATGCCCAGCTGTCGACGAATGGCCAAGGGGTGGCGGGCCACATCCAGGCCGCCCACTGAAACCTCGCCCCCATCAGCCTTCAGCAGACCGGAGATAATGCGCAGACAGGTCGTCTTGCCCGCGCCATTGGCGCCCAGCAGCGCAGTGATGCGGCCGTCGGGCACCGAAAAGCTGAGGTTGTGCAGCACCCGCCTGCCCGCAAACTGTTTGTTGACTGATTCAACCCGGATCACTGCCGCGCCCTCCGATTTCCATTTGCCCCCCTGCCTCCCCGCGCTGTGCCCCCAGCTCCGGGCCGAATTTGTCGACCATGAATGGGGGCCTTTGAATCTCCTCTACGCAGCCCGGATCCAGCGAGGTCTCAGGCGCCTTGAGGAAGCGCTCGATCAGTTCGGGGATACAACCGCGGGCAGAATTGGAGTGCCCGCCCCCCGCCACGACCAGGTGTTGCTTATCGGTGAGGTAATCCAGGTGTGTATCCGCATAAACGGGTGGCGTAATCGGGTCCGCCTCGCCGGAAATCAGCAGAACCGGATGGCTCCTGGACTCCGGTTGGGGGTAGGGCCTTTCAGCCACCGGCCATACCCGGCAACCCCGCTCAAACAGGGCTACATAGGCTGTGCCGAGAAACGTATCCGCACTGTCACTGGCAACCTCCTCGTCGCTGGTCCGGCTCAGCTCCTCGGCGCAGGCCACCGAAAAGGTGAGGCCCAGCGACATGTTGTTCCCGCGCAAAACGCCTTCAATTGCCGCCAGGGGGCGATAATTGCCACTGCCGGCCTGCTTGATGGCATAGGGTAGTTGCGCCGCGGTTTCCGGCAGGTAGAGAGCGCCGCGGATGATGTTCAGCAAAATCCAACGGGGTACCGGCTCCCCGGTAAGCACACCGGTATAAGGGTCGGGAAACCGGCGGGTATCATTGTCCCAGTCTTGCAGCAGCTGATCGAGGTCGGCCCGCCAGTCCCCGAGCCGGGCACAGGCCGGGTCCCCGGAACAGTCCCGCTCCAGTTTTCGCAACGCTTGTTCCGCCGCCGTCGCGGCTAAAAAAACCTTGACCTCAATGGGCGCCACCGCGTCCAGAACCAGGCTGTTCAAGCTTTCCGGGTACCATTGCTGGTAGAGCAGGGCTGTGCGGCTACCCCAGGAAACGCCCCACAGGGCAATCTTTGTATGCCCCAGATACTGTCGCACCCGCTCCAGGTCATCGACCTCCTGGCGGCTACTCAGGGAGTTGGCGAAATCTTTCTGTTGCAGATAGCAGTCCGCCAGCTGTGCGGAAAACACTTCCAGATCGTCGGGGGGGTCCAGCTTCCAGCCACAATCCAACGGCTGTGAGCGCCCTACACCGCGGCGATCCACCAGCACTATCGCGCGCTCCCGGTTTATCCTGTCAAACAGATTCAGCAGTGGCGCCAGGTCGCTGGCCGCCTGGCCCGGCCCCCCGGCGAGCAAATAGAGTGGCGCCCTGCCAACTTCGTTTACCGCGGGCGCCACCATCACCGCGAGATCTACTTTTGTCACCCCTTCACCAACGGTGAGACGCGAACACTTAAGCGCACTCCTCCAGCCATCCAGGTAGCAGTCACGGCTATCCACCGCTTCGGACCAGACTACCTGGGACAGGCTTCCGTAAAGCATGGCTACAACAGTGCCAAGCCACCGCATCCAGGTCATAACCGAACTCCCCCTCAACAAAATACCAAGCCCGGCAGTATAGCCAGCAACCATCGCTTTTGGCCGCGCATTCTATTACAGCCAATTACATTAGCGCCCACTCACCCACAGTGGTAAGGTGCCCGCTTTACAATACCCGTCCCCTGTCCATGAGCTTTTCAGACCGAGAAAAACAGTTGATCCGTGCCGCCTTTGCCTGGGGACAGACCGCCCAGAGGGAAGGCTATGTCCTGACCGACTGGGAAATCGAGAAGTCAGTGCTTTTTCGCCGACTGCTGTCCGGGCGCCCGCCTTTACTATTCCCTCCACCACTGCGCCACGGCTTTCCCTGGTACGAGGTTATCGAGGGTCGTGCTGAACATGTCGTCAACGCAATGGAAGCCCCGGCGCAGAGTGGTACCGGTATTCTTATCGACGGGTCCCTCTGGCGCCTGGTACAAACCCTGACCGAGGGCGAGGACTATATCGTAGCCTGGGGCGACTACCCCATGCGCTGGAGGCTGCGGAAACACTGGAAAGTGAACAGCGCAATGACCCGGCAGCTACGCAGTTTCCGCAGCAAAAATCCCGGCGCAGCGGTCGGCTTCGAGGGCAGTTCGGAGCAGAGGGAATGCGATGAGTTTCGCATCGACAAACAACAGACTGTCTCGCTGGGCGAGTGGCAGCTCAGCCGTATCGGCCTGTCGGGATGGGTCTGGGTCGGCACTCCCGTAGCGCCGCCGGCTGACTCCGCACTGTGCCCCCTGCACAGTGACCCCGAGGGTCCGCTGCTTATCGGCGAACAAAATAGAGAACGCGGCGCAGGATGGCTGAGGATGGAGAGCGCCGATGGGGAATTCCGTTTTCTCAAGCTCGGCCAGGATCTCCACTATCAGAGCCTTATCGAAACAGCCAGGTCCAACTGGGAATCCCTGCTCCACGGTGTGGAAGGTGACCAACTGGAGATCATGGATTGGTGCGATCAAAAGGCCCAGCGCCAGTTTGAGATTTCCGCCCAACTGGTGCCGCTGGAAAATTTTGGCTTTGACGGGACCAGCCTCGATCTGCTGCCGGAAAATCTGGCAGGTTGCTGAAAAAGCCCTGCGCGGCTTTTTCAGCCCGGGGTTGCGGCGCATCGGACCAGGATGCAATCACTACCCGCCAATTACACAACAAAGAAAAGTCAAACCCTGCGGTAGTCATTGAAGGATGGAGACAGCGATGAGCGGCGCCAGGAGTCCCGACCTCGGGACACAGACACCGGACGCCGCGACAGTGGCAGAATCCAGCTGCGCCGATGATCCGCCGATGAGGCCTTTCCTGATCCTTTGGACAGGACAGGCGCTGTCACTGGTCGGCAGTCAGGCAGTCCAGTTCGCAATCATCTGGTGGCTGACCATCCAGACCGGCTCCGCCACCGTGCTCGCTACGGCGTCGCTGTTCGGCCTCCTGCCCCCGATCCTGGTCGGCCCATTCGCAGGGGCCCTTGTCGATCGCTGGAACCGCAAACGGGTAATGCTCGCCGCCGACGCCCTGGTGGCGGCCACATCACTGGGGTTAGCGGCTCTCTTCCTGCTCGACATGGCGAGTGTCGAAACTGTGTTCGCCGCGCTCCTCCTGCGCGCGATCGGATCAACCTTCCATGCACCGGCGATGCTCGCGTCCACGACACTGATGGTCCCCGAACGGCACCTGACCCGCATCCAGGGCATTAACCAGATGATGCTGGGCGGCATGCTCGTCATCGCCGCGCCCTTGGGCGGACTCCTGGTCGCTACCCTCTCAATGAGCGGTATCATGTTGGTGGATGTCGCTACCGCGCTAATCGCAATCCTACCGCTGGTCTTCATTCGTGTACCTCAGCCGGAGCGATCCAGCGAAGAGCCGTCGTCCACTGGGGTCCGCGGGACCTTGCGGGACGTGGACGAAGGATTCACCTACCTGCGCGAGCGGCCGGGCCACATGGGCTTAGTTCTGATCGCTATGGGCGTCAATATGCTGCTGATCCCGGCCTTCTCACTACTGCCACTGCTTGTGAGTGAGGAGCTGACAGGAACAGCGACCGACCTCGCCTGGACCAACTCGGTGTTTGGTATCGGCTCGTTTGCCGGTGGAATCCTGCTGGGAATCTGGGGCGGGTTCAGGCGGCGCATCCTGACGACCCTGAGCGGCCTTATGGCCATGGGCATCGCGACCCTCGGGGTGGGAATGGCGCCCAGTGTGCTGGCCGTCGCCGGTGCGATGTTCGCGATCGGCGTCATCACGGCCATGGTCAACGGCCCTATCCACGCAATCCTTCAGGCGACAGTCGCCACGGATTTTCAGGGCCGCATCTTCTCGCTGGTGGGCAGCCTCGCCGGCATCACTGCCCCGGTGGGTCTGCTGCTCGCCGCACCCGTCGCCGAGCTGGTCGGTGTCCGGGCCTGGTACATCGCCGGTGCCGCCGGCTGCATACTGATGGGGCTCTCCGGTTTCCTTACCCCCGCGATCCTGCGCATAGAGGGGGAAGCGGAAGTGACCGTCGAAGGGCCGCAACCGACTACCGCCGATTGACGCTGCCGGGTACCGCCGTTATCCCAGGGATAAATGAGGGCCTGATGACACTAACTCGATCGGTACGGCCATACCGCTTGCAGCTTAACAGGGACTCTTGGGCCGCAAATCCAGCGTGTGACTGCCTGATTTGTCGAAGAGAGTTAGAGGAAAGCCTGGGAAAGCTTTTTCAACAACCTGATAAAGGCTGGCGCTTTTTTATACTCAGCGGCCGGACTATCGCAATCGCTGGCTCGCAGCGGGATATTCAACACTTATACACAAACTCGCCCCGGTTTTCTGTTGGTAACTTCAGACTGTTAGGGCCTGTCCACCGCTGCCAACAGCAGCAGCTCATAGGGTGACTCCAGCTCGACCTTGCCCCCCTCTACCGGCACCTGCTGGCCGGAGTAGAAGTCCCGCACCAGCTCACCATCGGCGAAGACCCCATACACAGGTATGGACTTCCTGCCCGGTGCCAGACCCAGGGACACCAACACCGGCTGTTCACCGTTCAGTGTGCGCGAAAACACATAGGGCTGTTCCGACAGCATTTTGTGCACCCCCGCACCCACAGCCGGATGGGCCTGACGGAACTGCCCCAGCTTTTGCCAGTGCAACAGGATGGCCTGTGTCTGCGGCTCGCCCAGTTGGTCCCAGTTCATAAATCCGCGCAACTGCGCATCGCCCTGGGCATCGGTCATATGCAGGGGTCGCGCCAGTTCATCGCCGTAGTAGATTTGTGCTGCTCCAGGTGCCAGCATCAATTTGGTCGCCGCCTCCCGGGCATGCTGACGCCGGCGATCGAACGAATGCATATCGTCATGGGAAGCCAAATAATTGAGTATGGCCACCCCGTCCAGGGCACCGCCGTGCAGATCCCCGGAGTAGCTGGCGAGCAGTGACTCGGTATCGCCCTTGACGCGCCGGGCAAAATCGAAATTGATCAGACTGTCAAAGCCGTAGTCGAAAAAATCCACCTGGCGATCGCCAAAATCGTAATTGCGGCCCTCACTCGCACCAAAACTGTCGGCGCCAAAGCCATAGACCTCCCCCAGCATAAAAAAACCCCGGTCATCGGGTTTCTCCCCGGGGTTGTCCGCTTTCCACTTAGCCAGCGCCCGGCTCGCCTCCCGTTTCAGCAACCGCCAGACTTGTGGCTCCACATGTTTGGCGGTGTCCACGCGAAAACCGTCCACACCATAGTCGCGCACCCAGTCGGTGACCCATTTAATGAGATAGTATTTCGGCGCGCGGGGGTATCCGGTGCGGGCGAAAAATTCGTCCAGCTCAGCTTTTTCCCGCTCCAGGCGCCCCTCTTGCTGCCACTTGGCCACCAGCGCCGGCGGCAGTGCCACCGGCGCTTCACTTTCGGTGCGGATATCCGGCAGGTTGGCAACCAGGGTGCAGCGCACGTTGCCGGCAAAGCCGGACCAGTTGCACACCGGCTCGGTGCGCACCCAGGACAGCGGCGCCCGCGGGTCGCGACCGGTCACCGGCCCCGTGTGGTTGATAATCACATCCAGCAACACACGAATACCGTGTCGGTGCGCCGTGCGGACAAATTCCTCCAGTAGTGCCTCACTGCCAAAGTTGCGGTCGACTGCGGTCCAGTCCTTTGGCCAGTAACCGTGGTAGGCGTAGGTGCGGCCGGTGCCCTCGTCAGTCGCGCCGTGAATCTGCTCGTACAGCGGCGAGACCCAAATGGCATCCACCCCCAATTGGTTGAAGTAGCCCTGGTTAAGTTTGTCGATCACCCCCTGCAGATCCCCCCCCATAAAGCCGCGCAGGGGCCCTGCATCCGCTTGCCGGCCATAGGACAGGTCATTGTCGGTGTCCCCGTTGGCGAAACGGTCCGGCAACATAAAATAGATGGTGGCGTTATGCCAGAAGGGGTCGGCAGCGGTGCTGCTTGAGACGGCGGCAAGCACAAAGGCGGCAAGGATCGGGGCGATTCGTTTCATAGTTATGTCTCCGGACTCGGCGCCGGCTATGGTCAACCGGGCAACCCACTCTAATCGCTCCCGGAGCAGCCGCATCCTCCCGCAGGGGGCGTAGATGGCGCACGCTTGCGCCGGCACTGGTATGCGGATAGCTTATCAACCTGACGGCCGGACAAGGTTTTTATCACCTGCCGGATAGCCACCAGTGAAACCGCGCCCGCCAGTCACGGTCAAAGGCTCAAGGGGCGCCTGGTGACAACCTGGCGCCCGCTCCCGGCCGCAAACCGGATACCCAATAAGCTTGAGGAGGTGAGGGAATGTCAGAGCATCAGTCCGGCCGCGTCTGGATCGCCGGCCTAATCGTCCTTGCCGCCCTGGCGGTAGGGGCCTACTTTCTCGTCAGCACCGGCCCCCAACCTGAGCCTGCTCCACCACCGGTGGTAGAGCCCGAGCCTGAAGCCGAGGTGACCCCCATCCCGGAACCGGAGCAGACACCGGTGCCGGAACCGGCGCCGGAAACCCAACCGCAGCGACAATTGCCAGCACTCAACGACAGCGATGCCATTGTGCGCAACGACCTGCTCAGCCTGGCACCCGATGGTGCGCTCGGGCGCTGGCTGGTGACCGACGAGGTAATCCGCAAGTGGGTGGCCGCCGTCAACGCGGCCTCCAGCGGCGAAATGATGGCCAAGAACCGCCCCTACAACAGCCCCCGCGGCACACTGCTGGTGACTGAGGAGGGTCCCACCGGGATGACACTGTCGGAGGGGAATTACCGGCGCTACGACGCACCGGTAAGATTGCTGGCGATGATGGACAACGACGCCGCTGTGGCGCTCTACCGTTTCTGGTACCCGCGACTGGCGGAAGCCTATAGGGAACTCGGTATCCGCGATAAGCGCTTCCACGATGTGGTGCTCAAGGCGATCGATCGGGTACTGGCAGCACCGGAAGTGGATCAACCCGTGCAATTGGTGCGCCCGTCGGTCTACTACAAGTTTGCCGATCCCAAAATTGAAAAACTCCCGGGCGTACACAAACTCCTGATCCGCATGGGCCCGGACAATGCGGCGCGGGTAAAGGAAAAACTGCGGGCGTTGAAAGCCGACCTTGAACAGTTGCGAATGGAAAACTAGGCCCTGTTGACACTAACTGAGATAGTCCTGCTGCCACTGGTTTTGTGGCCTGCAAGGCAGGAATTGCGCTGCGTGGTGGGTCCACATAAGCAATTTCTATCGCCGCAGGGCGCGAAACCAGGGGCAGCCCTTCGGGTTGTGCCAGAAAAGGCGCCACTCTTCGTTGCTCGTCGCTCATTTGGAACAACCAAATCGCTCTCCTCTTGCCTCGATTGGCACCTTTTCTGCCACAACAGGGCCAACTCAGTTAGTGTCAACAGGCCCTAAGTAAGGTGCCGGGTTAACAAAAAGGCAGATATTCCTCGTGGGCTGGCAGACTTTTTACGGTTCCGTCGATCAGGGTTTTCAGGCTGGCCATCAACTCATCCAACTGCCGCTCGGACAGGGTATCGGCGATGGGGTGATAGTCCTCAGGGACTATACCCTGCCCGAGCATCACCTGCTGCCAGGCCTCCTCCGTGAACAGATCGTCGTAATCCCGGAACACCTTGCCCGTGTGCCGGAAGAGTTCGATTTTATCCGCTAATGTGGACGGAATTTCCATCGCCTCGCACTGGCGCCAGAAATCTGTGTCCCGGCGCTGATTCAATTTGTAGTGCAGGATTATAAAATCCCGGATGCGCTCCATCTCCACCTTTGACTGGCGGTTGAACTCAGCCACCTCCGCGGGCCTGATCCCACGATGGGGAAAGGATTTGATCAGACGTGTGGCAGCGGACTGGATCAGATGGATACTGGTGGACTCCAGCGGTTCCAGAAAGCCGCTCGACAGCCCGATGCTCACCACATTTCTGTCCCACTGATTGCGGCGGCGGCCGGTGCGAAACGGTATGATGCGCGGCTCCGCCAGCGCCTCGCCATCCAGACTGTCCATCAGCGCCTCCCTGGCCTGAGCGTCGCTCCAGTGATCGCTGGAGTAGACGATACCGTTGCCGCTGCGATGCTGCAGGGGAATGCGCCACTGCCAACCGGCGGCCCGTGCTATGGAGCGGGTATAGGGAATCAGGGGGCGGCTGCCGGCACTGGGTACCGCCATGGCCCTGTCGCATGGCAACCACTGCGACCAGCTTTCCAGATCGATCCCCAGCGTTTTTTCAATCAGCAGCGCGGCCAGACCGGTGCAGTCCACAAACAGCCCGGCGGCAATCCGCTGCCCGCCCCCAAGGGACAGGCTTTCCACAAAGCCATCCCGGGGGCACAGCTGCACACCGCTGACGGTACCCTCGATTCTGTGGACGCCTTTGTCCTCGGCGAAGCGGCGCAGAAACTGTGCATAGAGCCCGGCGTCAAAATGATAGGCGTAAGAGATACCGGGCAGGTTGGTGCCTTTGATCTGCGCCAGTGGTGCAAACCTGTTGTGAACTGCGGCCTGGTAATTGAGCGAATAGTCCCAGTAACTGGATGTGCCGCCGGCGTGCCGGTGCCTGCACCAGAAGTGGTGGAAATCGCAGAAGGGAAACTTCTTGCCGACACTGCCAAAGGCGTGCATATAGCTCTCGCCCTGACGGAGCCAGTTTTCGAACTGGATACCCAGTTTGATGGTGCCCTTGGTGGCCCGGAGAAATTCCCGTTCATCCAACCCCAGGGCTTGATTGAAATTGACGATCGGCGGAATAGTAGCCTCGCCGACACCGACAGTGCCGATGCGGTCCGATTCCACCAGAGTAATGGAAATTGCTTTGCCGAGTACCTTGGCCAAGAGTGCGGCGATCATCCAGCCAGCGGTTCCGCCACCCAGAATCACGACTTTTTTGATCTTGGCACCGCTCACTGAAACCTCCACCGCAAAAGCAAAAATCAAAAAGCCCCTGCAATGACAGTATCACAAGGGCGCGCAACGACTTAACAGCCCGTTGAAAAGCCTTCCCTGGCTTTCCGTAACCCAAACCCCCCGGTTCGGAACAACAGGCTGTTAAACTTCAGCCATTGGCTTTACAGCTGGTAACTGAAACCCAGCAGATAGGTCTTGCCATAGCTCTGGAAGTCGCGCACCTGCTGCGCATTGCCGTCGCTCAGGGTGGTGAAGGGCTCGTCAGTCAGGTTCTGGCCCTGCAGGAACACCGACAGCCCCTCCAGCCCACCGATACCGGACTCGGCAAAATCGTAACCGATCTGGGCATCGACGATGGTCTCACCCACCACATCCACCTGCTGACTGTCGAATCCAACGCCGTAAACTTCTCCTTTAAAGTCATCGCGTTTGCGCAAACTCACACGGGCAGAAAAACCATAATTTTCATAATAAGTGGTCAGATTCTGGATGCTCTCGGACAGGCCGGGCAACTGGAAATCATTGCCGTTCTGATCCTGAATATCGGACTCGATTCCCGTATAGCTGGCGAGCAGGCCGAAACCATCCAGGCTTTCGCTAAAGAGATTAAATGGCAGCGCCAGAGACAGCTCATAACCGGTCAGGGTCCCGCCGCCGGCATTCACCTTACCGGAGGCAGTTGCCGTGGAATTCCCCGGCACTTGTCCTGTGGCCGGGTTGGCGACACCCACCAGCTCCAGGGTGTAGTTGTCGTCGAAGTGCCATTGGCTCAAATCCTTCCAGAAAATAGCCGCGGAAAAGTAACCTTCCTCACTGAAATAATTTTCGTAGGTGAGATCCACTCCCACCGCTTCTTTCGGCTCGAGCGTGGGATTGCCGCCATTGATGCTCCAGTTGTTGCCATTGTCATCCGGCTGCTGGTTGTAGGTAACTTCCAGGGACGCATTCATCTCATCCATGCGTGCGCGGGAGATGGTCTTGGCGACGCCAAAGCGCACCGTCTGCTGGTCGTCGATCGCCAATGCCAGATTCAGACTCGGCAGAAAATTGCTGTAGTCGTGGCTGATCCGGATGGGCTCGGCGACCACCAATCCGTCTCCGTTAACCTGACCGGCAAAACCCCGGGAGCTCTGCTCGGTGTAGACATAGCGCAAGCCCGCATTACCGGTTAGCGGCAGGCCAAAAAGCTCAGTGTCGAAACCCGCCTGGACAAAGGCGGCGGTGACCTCCTCATTGACACTATAGGACTTGGTCAGGTGCTGGATACCGGTCAGTGCTTCATCGGTCAGCTCATAGAAACCGTCCGCCAGCAGGGCGCCAGAGTCGTAGGCAATCATGTCGCCCATACCGATAAAGTCCAGGGATACACTACCCAGGCGGTACTGCTCCGGCACGGCCACCATATCCGGGAAGTCCCTCAGGGTCATATAGAACCCCCGGGAGCGCTTGACTTTTTCGCGCTCGCGGAAGGAAACACCGTATTCGATTTCGGTTACGATACCGGCGTCCACCATTTGCGTAGCGGCCAGTTTCAGTGAGGTCAGCTCGTCGTCGATTTCCGGGGCATTGAGGAAACCGTCCTGGGCCGAGTTAAAGTAGCTGTCCCCCTCTTCAAGACCATATCTGTCGTTCAGTGCGGAGCTTGCCCCCCAACTAAGCGGCCCCCCCAGCCTGATCAGGTCGAAGTCGCTGTAATCCAGGCCGTGGCTAAATTTGGCACCGGCATTACCGGAATTGAAGGTGTAGCCCAGGGTATCGGCCACACCCTCGCTGTCGCCGCGACCGGTGCCAGCGTAGCTTTCGAGGCTCCAGATCTGGCGCTCCACCGCAGAATGGCTGGCATCGAATTCCAGCTGTAAAGTGTCGCTGACATCGTATTTGGCATTGAAACCGAAGGCGCTCAGCTCGGCATCACGATTTTCCATATCATTGCGCACCACCACCCGCTGGCCTTCGGTGACCGCACTGGAAACAAAACCAGTGTCGGGATCTACCACGGCCGAATCCGCACTGATGGAACCCTGCCCCCAGGCGAATGGCACCTCGATACCGCGCAGGATTTTCTCATCGGAAAAATCCACATACAGAGCATCAAAAGTGGTGTGCAGTTTTTCGGTCGCCTGAGCCTCCAGCACCAGCATTGCGCTGTCGCGCTCCAGTACCGAGGAGCGCACAAAGGGTTTGGCACCGCCGAGGATGGAAAAAGTCTGCCCCTGGTGGGTAAATTCCGGGTAACCCCAGGCATTCCAGCGCTCTTCCTGGTTGGGAGAACTCATGGTGTTATAGGCGAAGGCCACGCCGAACCTGTCGTCGGCGAACTGGTCGATATAGGAAAAGGTGGCGCGGTGCCCACTATCCTCGCCATCCGGGTTCAGCTTGTCGAAGCTGGTCATCTCGTACTGACCATTGAACTGAACCACACGGTCGTTGCGTTCCAGCGGCTTTACCGTCTGCAGGTCGATCACCCCGGCGATACCCTCGGCCTCGATACTGGCCTGGGGCGTTTTATAGACGGTTACGCCACTCATGATTTCGGACGGGTAGAGATCGAACTCAACACCGCGGTTGTCGCCAATGGACACCTGCTCGCGCCCGTTAAAGGTGGTGGCGCTCTCGTTCTCGCCAAAACCGCGGATAGTTACGCGGCTGGCACGGCCATCCAGGCGCTGGGCCGCCAGGCCGGGCAGGCGGGAAATGGCTTCGGCGATGGAGGAATCCGGCAGCTTGCCGATGTCCTCTGCGGAGATGGCCTCGACAACGGCCTGGGCATCGCGCTTGGTGCCGATGGCGTCCACCACACTCTTGCGAAAACCGGTCACTATGACTTCTTCAAGAGGTCCGGTTTCCTCCCGCTCCTGCGCATCGACGCCGACAGAGGCGGTCATAGACGCCGCAATTGCAGCGGACAGCAAAGCCGGCCGAAAGGGCCCCTTTGCACGGTTGGATAGACTCATCATCTTCTCCCTGGACTTATCGTTATAGTGAGACCCTGCATCCTAGGTCTGCCCATCGTCCTTGCCATCCTCCCCCGAGGGGGGAGTAGGCGGGAAAATTTGAAGCCCCGTTGGGGAGTACTTCCTATGCCGCACCGGATTATGGTTTCGGGCGCTTTCTTCTCCCGCTGTTAACCAGGCAATCCAATGGACGATTCCTCATCGATTGGATTGTCGCCCCTGAAAACCTGCACGATTACGCGGAATCGCTTGCTTCCAAGGGCTAGGAAGCCTCTGATTAATTCAGTACTGCCTCAGCGGAGCCTGTAGCACCGCTTGGCAAGGCACTGCGCGAAGATCAAGGCTGGTTGTCCTTGACGAGCACAGCAACACAGTCCAAGTGGCGCCACAGCCCCGCCCTACGGGGCTTTGCGTCGACTTAACCATAGGTTCCCTAGCGCCGACCTCTGCCCGGCGGTGGCACATCCTTGTACCACATTAAACCGGCAACTAACTTTGGTTGCCGGGTTGATAGTGTTATTTGCGCAGCTGTACCGCAGCCCCGATCAATGCCTGGTAACCGGCCTTGAGAGCGTAGAGGGGCACCGCCCGCATCCAGTCCTCAACCCGCCCCTTGTTTAAAAAACGCTGTTCGAACTCGCTTTGCGGCAGCAGTTCGACAATGCGTGGCAGTATGCCCCCACCCAAAAAAACACCGCCGCGCGCGCCCAGGTAGAGGGCCACATCCCCCGCGGCACTGCCGAGAAAATTGAGGAAATCCAGCAGTGTTTGCCGGCACATGGGATCAGAACCCTCCAGACCGCGGCCGCTGATGTCCGGCGGTTCCAGGGCTTCCGCCGGCTGGCCGTTTAATTCGCACACGGCAGAGTAGAGGTTCACCAGCCCACAGCCGGACAGCACCCACTCGTTGAAGACCGGCCGCTGGCTGCTGCCTATTATCCGCAACAGCTCCGCCTCCCTCTCGGTTGAAGCGGCCAGGTTCGCATGTCCCCCCTCCCCCGCGAGTACGTGATAGCGCCCTTCACCCCACACCAGCCCCGCAACACCTAAACCCGTTCCCGGGCCCAGCACCGCCATGGCCGCCCCGGGGGGCCGCGGCTGGTCCCGCAGCACCTGGTAATCCTCTCCGGACAGCAACGGCAGGGACTGTGCCAGTGCAGCGAAATCATTGATCAACTGGATGCTGGTGAAGCCAAACTGCTTGCGCAGCTTGTCAGCACAGATATGCCAGCCGAGATTGGTCATATAGACACGCCCACCGGCAGCAGTTTTATCCACAGGGCCGGCCACGGCGATACACGCCTGCCGCGGCGCCGGCTGCTGCAGGCCCTTGAGCCAGTGTTGCAGGGCCCCGTCGAAGCCGCCAAAGCGCTTGCAGTCGGCGACCTTTAGCTCTTCCAGCCGATAGCCGTCGCCACTGGCCCGGGCAATAGCAAAGCGGGCGTTGGTGCCGCCGATATCCGCAACGATGCTCGTCATTTCAATTCCTGTCACTGTCTCTGACCAAGGCGCTGCACTGTGCCCGCGGCCGGTAAAAAAATATCTGTCTCCACGGAGGCTGGCATGGCGCCCGCGACAAACGGAACCCGCAACCCTACCCCTTCGCCGCTCCGGCCGCCAGGCCGGAGACCAGAAAACGTTGAAGCACCAGGAACAGCAGGATTACCGGTACGGAAACCAGTATGGAGCCAGCGGCGAAAAAGCCCCATTCGGAAGCGTAGTCGCTGACAAAAAAACGCAGTCCTACCGGCACTGTATACAGCGCCTCGTCGTCCATAAAGATGGAGGCGAGAATGAATTCATTCCAGGCGGTCATAAAAGAAAAGAGTCCGGTCACCGCAATGGCCGGGCGCGCCAGAGGCAGAATGATACGGCAGAAAATATACAGGCGGCTGGCCCCTTCCAGCAACGCCGACTCCTCGATCTCGTAGGGCAGAGTATCGAAGTACCCTTTCAGCATCCACACGCAAAACGGCAGCGCCGTAATCGAATATACCAGTATCAGCCCCAGCCAGCTGTTGCCCAGCTCCAGCCACTGCACCACGATTACATACAGGGGAATCAGCATCAGTACCGCGGGAAACATTTGCGATATCAGAAACAGCATCAGGCCCCGTTCACGTCCGGGGAAGCTGAAGCGCGAAAATGCGTAGGCGGCGCTGCAGGACAGCCCCAGTCCCAGTATGGTGGTGCTCAGCGCCACCACTAAACTGTTCAGCAGCCAGTGCATAAACGGCTGCTCGTTGAGCACGGAGCGGAAGTTATCCAGTGTCCACTGTTGCGGCAGGGGTAACAGTGCCGCCAATTGTTGCCACCGGCTCGCATCTTCAGGCAGCTGTATCAGCTGCAGTGACTGCTGACCGGAAAAAGCCAGGCTCACCACCCACAACAGCGGATAGCAGACCACCAGCGCTGCACCCGCCAGCAGCAAAAAGCGCCAGCTGAAAATATCGGCACAGATGCGGCGCAAAAAACCGAGGCTCATCGGGCCACCGCCAGTGTGTTGCTGGCCCGGGTCTGCCAGATGGCATAGCAGAACAGGAGCGCCAGTATCACCATGGAATAGGCCGCGGCATAGGCGTACTGGTATTTCTCAAAACCGATACGGAAGGCCTTGGTGATCAAAATATCGTTGGCCCCGGCGGGAGCGCCGTCGCTCACCAAGTAGATGACGTTGAACATATTGAAGGTCCACACCACCGACAGGATGATGGCGGGCACCAATACCGGCTTTAGCAGCGGCAGGGTGATATTGCGGAACCGGAACCAGCGCCCCGCCCCTTCCACACTGGCCGCTTCATACAGCTCCCGGGGAATCGCCTGCAGTCCACCGAGAATCACCACCATCATAAACGGGATACTGAGCCAGACATTGGTGACCAGGCCGGTGGCAAAGCTGGTGCCGATGGAATCGAACCAGGCTACCGGAGCCAGACCAATTATCTGCAAGGCCTGGTTGATAACCCCGAACTGGGGATGAAACATTCCCTTCCACACCAGCGCTGTGATGTAGTTGGGAATGGCCCAGGGCAGAATCAGCACAACGCGGAACCAGGTGCGGCCCAGTATCGGCTGGTCCAGGGCCATCGCCAATACCAGCGCCAGCCCCACGGACAGCAGCACGTTACTGGCGGTCCAGCAGATGGTGACCAGTAGCGTCCAGTAGAAATTATCGAAATTGATACTGCGCCCGGCGCCCTCCCCGTACCAGAGGTTCCAGTCACCCAGAATACCGAGATAGTTATCCAGCCCCAGCCAGCGCGACGCCAATGGCGTATTTTCGTTGAGCAGGGAGGTGTCCGTGAAAGACAGCAAGAATCCGTACAACAGCGGAAAGAAGACCAGCAGCAGCATACCCAGCATCGCCGGCAGAAGGCAGAGGTAGGCGGTGCGGTTGTCGCGCCAGACCTCCAGCAACCGCCCGCGCCGGCGAAGCAGTAGGAACGCCAACAACATCAGCACCAATGCCCAGAGCCCAGGGGCAAGCGGCGCTGCCTCCCCTGTCCGGGCGGTGGCCAGAGCCGCCGTACCCCGCTCCACCTCGACCTGCAGGCGGCGCAATTCCGCCGCTGGCTGTGCGGCCCCTTTCACCACCTTCTTCAACAGCGTCTCCAAGGGCAGCCACAGCATTGTCATCTCAGGCACATTGGGAATGGGAACGGCCGTGTCCAGCTGGCGCCGGTAAGCCATGACCACAGGATCGGCCGCCAGGGTTGGATTTTCGAAGGCGGAAAGGTTGGCTGGCATCTGGCCGCCCGCCAGCGCCATATGCTCGGCGGCGGCGCGGGAAGTCAGATACACCATCAACTGGTAGGCGGCCGCCCTGTGGGTGGACCAGGGAGAGATAAACAGACCCTCGACTGCAACCCAGGGGGCCAGCGGGCGCTCGCTGCCACTGAGCCGCGGCAGCGGCACCACGCCGTAGTCCACGTGGTCCGTGATCTCACCCCGCATCCAGGGGCCGCTGATCACCATGGCGGCGCGCCCCTGATTGAACAGGTTGGTGACCAGGGTACTGTTGGGCGCTTCCGGCAGTATTCCCTCTTCCCGCACCCAGCCCAGCAGCAGTGCCAGCGAGCGGACATTGGCGGCACTGTCCAGCGCCAGTTCCCCCCGGCGATCCAATAGGCCGCCGCCGAAGGCGTTCATCAATGCGCCGTGAAAAAAAGGCTCTGTATAGCTGTAGGCGAGACCAAAACGCCCGCGGCTTCTGTCGGTGAGACTGCGCGCCAGAGTCACCATCTCATCGGTGGTGGCGGGCGGTTTGGGTACCAGGGCGCGGTTGTAGATCAGCGCCGTGCTTTTGAAACTGAACGGCAGGCCAAAAAGCTGGCCCCGGTAACCCATGGCATCCACCAGCTTTTGCGGGAAGCGCCGCAGCACCGGCTCCTCCACCAGCGCGTCAATGGGCGCGATGATATGCCCGGCACTGGCCCAGCCACCAATGCGGTCCTGGGCAAAAATAAATAGGTCCGGTCCCTGGCCGCGTGGCAGGGCCGCGGAAAGCTTGTCCGCATAGGCATCGAAAGGTACCGCCAGGGCCCTCACCCGTATCTTTTCCTGGCGGTGATTGAAATCCTCCAGCAACGACTCCAGGGCCAGGCGCTCGGCACCGCGGTATCCGTGCCACAGCATGAGCTGCTGGGTATCCTGTGCACCGGCACCGAGGGTGCAGCAACCCAGCAACCAGAGCAGCGCCCAGCGCATCAGGGGCACAGCACCGGCTCCGGCCGGGTGTGCGCAGGACGAATACGGCACTGGCTTTGGCTGTCGAACAGATAGACCGAGTCCGGGTCCAGTGCCAATTCCAGCACCATACCCGGAGTAAGTGGTCGCAACCCCGGCAACCGCGCAATCATGCGCTCGGCGCCGTCACCCACATGGACCAGCATTTCGGCACCCAGGGTCTCCACCATCGCCACAGCCGCACGCATTCGCGGCCAGTGTCGCGGCGCCTCGGCACCATGGCAGATTTTCTCCGGGCGCACCCCGAGCAGCAGCTCACCCCCCAGGCCGGCGACATCCTCACGTCCAAGTGTGAAGAGGCCATTCCCCAGCGAGTCGCCGCGGTTTTGTACCGGCACTATGTTCATGGGCGGCGAACCCATAAAAGCGGCGACGAACACATTATCCGGCTCGCCATAGAGTTCCATCGGTGTCCCCACCTGCATCACCGCACCCGCATTCAAAATAGCGATGCGGGAACCGAGCGTCATGGCCTCCACCTGGTCGTGGGTCACATAGACAGCAGTGGTGCCCAAGTCGCGATGCAAACCACCAATATTCGCGCGCATCTGCACCCGCAGCTCGGCGTCCAGGTTGGACAGTGGCTCGTCAAACAGAAAGACCTGTGGATCGCGCACAATCGCGCGCCCCAACGCCACTCTCTGGCACTGGCCACCGGACAGTTGACCGGGTTTGCGCAGCAACAGATCCGTCAGACCCAGGGACTCCGCCACCTGCTGTACTTTTGATCGAACCTGCGCTTGCGGTTGCCTGCGCACCCGCAGACCGAAAGCCATATTTTCGAACACAGTCATATGGGGGTAGAGCGCGTAGTTCTGGAATACCATCGCCACATCGCGATCTTTGGGCGGCAGTAGGTTGACGAGGCGGGAGCCGATCCACAGTTCGCCGGCGGTCACGGACTCCAGCCCGGCAATCAGGCGCAAAGTGGTGGATTTGCCGCAACCGGAGGGGCCCACCAGCACCATAAACTCGCCGTCGTCCACCCGCAGGTCCAGCCCCGGCAGAACCGGCGGATTGTCCTCATAGCGCTTGACCACCCCTCTGAACTCAATCCCAGCCACAAGTCACCCCTTTCGCGCGGGCACTGCCGGCTAACCTGTCTGGGCTGGATGCTCTCATGGGCGTACAACTTCGAGGTTGGTGTTATTTTGGCTTTACCACCGGCGCAGGACTGCCAGCCAAGCATTGTCCCGCGGCCCGGATGGCGCGACATCCTCCCTCCCTGGGGCCTAGTGAGTGGACACTAATTGACCAGGGCAAAGGAGTCAATCGCCGCCCAGTCGATCCAGTTTACGCAGAAATACCCCTATTTCCCGCTCAACCTGCTTGTCCCCCCGATCCTTAGCTACCTGTAGCCCGCGGGTGAGTGTCGTGCGGGCCGACTCCCACTGCTCCAGTGCCATATAGGTGCGGCCCAGTTGCTTCCAGGCCGCCGAATGGTCCGGCATCTGTTGGGTGCAGACCTGCAGGTGCTCCGCTGCCTCGGCGAAGGCCTTCTCCTGAAACAGAGCACTGCCGAGACCAAAACGCAACAGGGGTGAGTCCCGCCCCTCCTGCAGCTGCGTGCGCAGCCGCTCGATGATCGGATTGGTCATGGGGTCCTTCCTCCAGTTGGCGGTAGAATCCAGGGATGACAACACGAATATCGGGGGATCCACCGTGAAAAGAGTATTCCTGTGTTTCGCCGCAAGCGCAACGCTGCTCGCCGCCCACACATCACTGTCTGCGGATACAGACCAACTGCTACAGAAGACAGAGCCCAAGGTCATCGAATGGCGCCGTCACCTGCACCAAAACCCGGAATTGGGCAACCGGGAGTTTGAAACCGCCAAATATGTCGCCCGACACCTGCGCGAACTGGGCATGGAAGTAGAGACCGGAATCGCCCATACCGGCGTCGTCGCTCTGTTGAAAGGCGGCAAACCGGGACCAACCGTGGCGCTGCGCGCCGATATGGATGCCCTGCCCGTCACCGAGCGGGTGGACCTGCCGTTTGCCTCCAAGGTCACCACTGAGTACAACGGCAAGCAGGTGGGCGTGATGCATGCCTGTGGGCACGACACCCATATGGCAATGCTGATGGGTGCCGCCGAAGTGCTGGCAGCCATGCGCGACCAGCTCAAGGGCAATGTCCTGTTTATCTTCCAGCCCGCCGAGGAAGGGGCGCCGGACGGTGAGGAGGGCGGTGCCGAACTGATGTTAAAAGAGGGACTGTTCAAAAAATACAAGCCGGAGGTGGCTTTTGGCCAACATGTGACCTCCAGCCTGCCCATGGGGGTCATCGGCTATCGCTCCGGCCCGCTGATGGCCAGCTCGGATAAATTCTACATCACCGTAGACGGCCGCCAGACCCACGGCTCACGCCCCTGGGGCGGCGTAGACCCGATTACCGTAGCGGCTCAGATCATTCTGGGGGTGCAGACCATCGTCAGCCGTCAGATCGATATCACCAAAGAGCCCGCCGTGGTGTCGTTTGGTAAAATCGAGGGTGGTGTTCGCAACAATATCATCCCGGACCAGGTGGAGATGGTGGGCACTATCCGCAATTTCGATATGGACAACCGCCGCCAGATCTTTCAAAAACTGAAGACAACCGCGGAAAACATTGCCGAAAGCGCCGGGGCCAAAGCCACAGTACGTATCCTGGAGGGTTACCCGGTCACCGTGAACAACCCCGAGTTGACCGCAGCGGCTCTGCCGGTACTTAGAGCCGCCGCGGGAGACAAGCAGGTGATAGAGGTTCCAAAGATCACCGGCGCAGAGGATTTTTCCTTTTTCGCCAACGAGGTTCCCGGCTTCTATTATTTTCTCGGTGTCACACCCAGGGATCAGGACCGCACTACCGCACCCAGCAATCACTCGCCGCTGTTTTACGTCGATGAAACCGCACTGAAAACCGGCACCCAGGCTCTCACCGAGCTGACGTTGAATTATATGGAAAACCGGAGCAACTGAACTTCACGCCGGAGCCGCAGCACAGCTGTGCTGCGGCCTGGCCTCTAGTAAGTTGCTGAAAAAGCCTTTTCAGCAACCTGCCAACCCATTCCCCTTAACCCTCCAACCTTCAAATATTCCATCCAAAGAATGATTAGCCGCACCCTAAAAGGGTTAACTGTCTATTTCTGCGGAAGGTCATTACATAGCTTACAGGCAACCCGGTTTCTGAAATTTCTCGCCCGGGCAATAAAAAACAGGGTTGTGGTAACCAGGCACCATATTGTCGCGAATTTGAGTGCATAGTACGGATCACGGCCTTTAAGCGACTGCACGGCAAAAAAAACAAGGAAAAGCACTAAGGCTATAACAATGTATTGCAAGGTCCATTTTTTTAGCGGCAAAATACGCCCTCCCCAGTTTTATATAAATACTCTATGTTCAAAGCCATAAATACTACTTACTACCTGATGTACTTTACACCAGCCAGCAATAGAAGTGAGCGGCTATAACCACCTTCCCTACAACGACAACGGCGCCGAATATAGACATAACTGACCAATACGACTAATTGAACTATAGAGGGGTGCAGTTATCCTGGCAGATTCTGAAAGATATATAACTCACAGTGATCCTCTGACCATTGACCCAGCTCCGTCTTTGAATTTAGCCAAATCTTCTTTAGAAGTATACTTTTGGTCTCGAAAACAACTGCTTCTAACCTATCCGGAGCTATTGCAAATCAATTACGGTCTATTTATTCATCGTATTCTGTAGTGCACCTTCCTCTTAACTGAAATTGACACAATAATGCCTGAATCTCATCAAGTAAGACGATAGTAATTTTCCCTTGTTCTTCAATTTTTCTTGAAAACTCATAGCTATTTTACGACGTGATTCCCTCTCCTGAAAAATAACGGCCACGGTGACCGAAATTTCAATTCATAACAGGTCCATTTCCCTATAAAACTGCACCTATACTCAGATACGGGTATGGCCCGAGTGTACTCCATACCGCTGGTTAAGATATTTTTTTGTATAGCTATGCCGGCACCAGTATGCTAGAAATATTTATAACGCTCAAACTATGTAGGTGCTTTAAAACGGCGCTGCCTTTGCTTGTTAAATTTGATAAACCAATTAATTGCAAAGTACAAAATTCCACCAATAATAGCACTAACCATACAAAGCTTATGCAGCAATTCGACTGAAATAATCCCTTGCAATTTGTTGCTTTCACTAAATGGGAAAAATGGATGCATATCTGAGTGCATTATACTATCTATAAACACATGGCTATACGCACCTATAAAACCAGATAAAAGCGCAACCCGCCAGGATATCTTTACCTGCCAATTTGGATTCATGTCGAGAATATAGAGCCCTATTTCTGATAGATATTTACCACTTAAAGCCGAAAATACGGCCAGCAGGCTAGCACCTGCATAGGTATGTGTAAAACCGTGAAGGTGGCCTTCGCCCGTAATTAGAACAATCAGCAACCACCCACAAAGCGGGTGGTATGATGAAAGCCCCCAGAGGGGGCTATGTTACAGGCCCATCAACCTCATCTGCTCTTGACGACGTTTCTCACTTTCTTGATTCTTGATGTACTCTCGAACTATCTGCTCATCTAAGCCAACTGTGCTAACGCAGTAGCCCCTGGCCCAGAAATGCCTACCGGTGAAATTTCTCTTCACCTGCATGTACTCACGAAATATTCGAATCGCCGACTTACCTTTAAGGAGCCCTACCGTATGAGCCACGCTGAACTTCGGAGGAATCATCAACAACATATGAATGTGCTCCCTCATCGCATAACCCTCGACTAGGTCAACTCCTGCTTGGCGGCAAAGATCACGGAATATGACTCCGATCTCTCTTCTTAAAGCCCCAAATATCGCTTTTCTTCGATACTTCGGGACAAATACTATGTGATACCTGCAATAATGCTTAACGTGGGCTTGGCTCTGCCAATCTCTCATATGGCCTCCTAATAGAACTTGCCGGTTCATGGGAGGCCATATTCTCTACTCTGCACGACTGAACGGCAGAGCCCTGTCAAGTCTCACCGCCAGAGGCGGTGGTTTACCTATGTATTAATTAGAGGCTGAATATCCATTACGATTTGGGTCCAGCCAAAAACCATTAAACTGAAGCCAGTCTGCAATACAGCCTTGATAGCAATTCCTGGTCCCATATGAATTGGTGTAAATGGCATAAACTATCCGATTGATGAAACTTGATACGTTGGTCCGCGGAAAACCGTAAGAGAAGTGAAGTATTCGGTAGAGAGCCGCAGCGCCGGAACAAACAGCATCAACTGGTTAGCTATGATTGTAGTACTCATCTTCAATTTCAAGTGCTTTTTCCCAGTCTGAATCAGAACCCGATTTTATTGCCCGCGCGAATGCCTGATACACTTTCTTCTTTATCGGCATTTCTTTCATTTCGCGACTGAAAGCTTCTTTATCTGCTGCACGATACATTGTGTGATTTAGCTTAAAATTAGCTCGAGCTTCTTTCAATGAATAATCTGCATTTGGACCACCTCGAACAATTTCGGCATCGTCTGTATCTTGCCCGTCATCCTCCCAGAAACATATAGAGCAAATATCAAAGCGCGCTCTTTCATCAAGAGTGGGCATAAAGCAGCACGGGCACAGGAACCTATCCCGATACCTTGCCCAACGCTTTTCTTTAGTCGCTTGCTCCACATACCAGTGGAACCATTCTTCACTCATACATTTACTCTGCACTTGCAGCTGATATTTATATAGTGGCCACCATGGATATTATTATCCTGATTGCTATTCCGAAAGCAATTTTGCGCCAGCTCGCCAATAATTCTATTAAGCCACGCTACTGTGCAAAATTTATACAGCTGCGAAAGTTAGATATATTGCACGACCAGCACTGTTCAGGAATAAACCACCATTTATAACCCTCTGTATTACTTGGCTTTTTCGGCGCAGTTCCCAACCTCGTCAAAATAACGGTCAGGATGATCGGAACCCCAACTCTGATCCGGTCACACTTCCCACAAAACTATACCTATATATGACTATCAGCGGGGCCTACTCCATCTCGTCCATTGACACAGCTTTCAGTTACAGTCACAGCTGTGCCCCACGCAGTGGTCAGACATCGCGCAACTAGAACGAGTTGGTACAGATCGAAAGGTCCGCTCGCCGCTCCAACCGCGCTTAGCTTCCCGCAGCGACAGCCGAGGAAGCTGAGCGCTTTCGGTGCAGCTCAGGGCGCCCGGTATTTCGAGGCACCCTGCCCCTGGAATCAGGATCGCTTTCGCCTGGTCGGTTTGGGTTGGGCTGGTGTATGGGAGGAGGGGAATATGGCTTGATGGTCCGCCAGCTCCCAAGCTTGCTCCTGCAGCTCGAATAAGCGTTTGAGCCAAAGGGGACGGCCGCTCTCGCATGGCTCAATTTCCAAATCCACAATATCGTCGTGGATGGCTACGGGTGTGATGATATAAAAACTTTGCAGTCGTAGTGACTTAGACAATCGACAGGGGAATACAGGCATCTTTTTAGGCTCCTTGAATCGCCTGTGACGGAGAGCCGCTGACAGCGGGATTGGCTTTGCGCCGTTTCTCTCGCCGCAGGCGCGGTCCTTGGGGAAAAGGAAAGGATAAATCCGGGGAGAGGTTGCGCTGCCAGGGCGGTGCGCGGCTGAAGTAAAGCACCACACCAATGGTCACGCTACGCCACAGGACACCCCGGCGCCAGGGGCGGGGGTGGCCAGTCGGGCCCGGCTTCAGGGGGAACCTTATTGAAGACGAGCGAATGTGTGGCGTATCATCCAAGACAGCCTCGCTAGATATCTCTGGTATCTTTCGGGGTTAGCCATCTCTCGGTGGTCTCAACACCGGGAGGTGGCGCCTATGCCTTACTCACGCGGTCATGGTGTGGTCCTTCCCTATTTGATTGTTGGTTTGTTATCGACTGGCTGTGGTTATTGATTTCACGCGAGCGCCACTGTTACCGGGCGCTCGCGGGTTGAACGACAGTGACTGCGGTATTCTTTAGCTTTTTTTGGCTGTTTTTTAATTTTTTCTTTAGCCTGTACCGGGTTAGCGACTGGGCGCTATGGCATCAGACCAACGGTATTCGCTTTTTGCAAAGAATTCAATCAAGCGGAAGATTCAGACGACAGTGGTAAGCGTCCGGCAAACTCATCTACCAAGCCAAATTCTGCGCTGTAATTTAGGTGTCCACCTATCAACAAGTGGACACCTAATATGAGTGAAATTATCCCTGCTAAGAAACCCGTGAAGCGTCGCCGGCATTCCCCGGAGCT